>VGTA01000578.1 GCA_016874875.1 Deltaproteobacteria bacterium
GGGGGCTCAAAGCCCCCCGGGGGCGGGTCAAAGCCCGCGGGGGGGGGCTGCACCGCGCCCCCGAGGGGCGTCTCCACCCCCGCGAGGACCTCTGCGCCCGCGCGGTCCACGGGCGTGACGCCGTCTGGCAGGGTGGGCGGCTCAACGCAGGAGATGAGCGCGAGGGAGGCGGTGAGCGCGGTGAGTCCGGTGAGCCCGGTGAGCCCGGTGACGGCTGGGCGCGCCGAGGGCGCCGAGGGCGCGAGAAGCGCGTTGGTCGAGAGGCGCGGCGGGGGCACGCCTCTCAGGCGGGGGGCGGGGGACATGGGAGAGACTCCTCGGGTGAGTGGGCGTGGGCGTGGGCGTGGGCGTGGACGAGGCCGTTGACATCTATGGCCTCTGGGGTGCGCCCCGCCGCCGCGGTCGCCTTGGGGGGAGGGGCGCGGGGAGGCTGAGGACACCGTTTAAAGATGCATCCGCCTTGCTCTTTTTTAAATAGAGAACTCAAGACATCACATCAAGAATCTGCACAGGAGAGCGCGCGAGAGCGCCCCTCAGACCGGCCAGCCGCCCTCCGCGCGCCCCCACGGCGAGGGGGGCAGGTCGGCGGCGCTCACGCCCACGCGGCGCTTGAGGGCGGCCTCGAGGGCGGCGAGGAGCGCCCCGGCGTCGAGGCCGTACTTGCGCAGCAGGTAGGGGAGCGCCCCCCCCTGCGCGAAGGTCTGCTGCACGCTCAGCGGCACGAGCGTGGGCAGGGCGCGCGCGTCGACCCCCTCGGCGAGCACCGCGGCGGCGGCGGCGGCGAGGGGGCCGGGGCTGAGGTGCGCCTCCATCGTCACCACGAGCTTGTAGGCGCCGCCGGCGAGGGCCTCGCGCAGGGCGGGCCCCGCGCCGCTCACCACGAAGGCGTGGAGGTGCGTCACCGAGACGCGCGCCGCCTTGAGCGCCGCCGTGAGGCGCTGCGCCTCGGCGGTGCAGACGCCCGACGTCACCAAGAGCACCTCCGCGCCCTCGCTCAGCGCCCTCAGAGTCCCCACGCGCGGCGGGTCGCCAAAGAGCTCGGGGGCGTGGCGGGCGGGGGCGCGCAGGTAGACGGGGGCGCTCAGGTCATCGAGCAGGCGCAGCCCGCCCAGCAGGTCCGCCGCGTCCCCCCCCTCCGCCGCCACCAAGTTGGGCAAGCGGCACATCAGCCCGAGGTCCTCGAGCGCCTGCCCCGCCACCCCCCCCTCGTGCAGCAGCCCTCCGTCGAGTCCCACGAGGCGCACGGGCAGGCAGGGGGCGGCCACCTGCGTGGCGATGAGCTCGTAGGCGCCGCGCGCGAGGGCGGCGGCGCTGGCGTGCAGGAAGGGGCGGTAGCCCTCGCGGGCGAGCCCCGCGCAGAACGCCACGGCGCCCTCCACCCCCTCCGGCAGCGCGATCAGCCCCTGCGGCGGCGGCTCGCCGAGGCGGTCGAGGGCTGCGCGGGCGCCGGGGCCGCAGGTGACGCACACCACCTCGGGGCGCTCGGCGGCGAGCGCGCTCATGGCGTCGGCGTGGGGGTGCTCGCGCGTCTGGGCGGCGGGGGGCGGCGGGCTCATCGCTCTCCTCCGGCGAGCCCGGGGCGGTACAGCTCCGCGCGGAGGCTCGCCTCAAAGTTCATGCGGTCGCGCGTGCTCTTGAAGCGCACGAAATCGAGCGGCAGCCCCGCCAGACTCAAGTAGAGCATCCCCTGGCAGGGGTGGGTGTTGGCGCGGATGAGGAGCGGCCCGTCGGCGTCGTAGCGCTGCGCGGCGCGGTCGAGCGCCTCGGGGTCGTGGCCGTCCACCTCCTCCACGCGCCACGGGGCGCAGGCGCGCACGAAGGCGTCCACGTGAGGCGCGCCGCCCTCCTCGTAGGGGGCGTTGAGCAGCACGGCGAGGTTGCTGAGGGGGCGCGCCCGCAGCACGCCGAGGGCCTCCCACGCGCGCCCCGCGCGCAGCTCGCTGGCGTCGAGGAGCGCCCACACGCGCCCGTTCTCGCCGCGCAGCCGGCGCCCCATCGCCACCCCCGCCGCCAGCCCGAGGGTGGCGCCGAGGGGGCCGGCGGCGAAGGTGAAGCCGGGGCTGTGCGCCCCCGCCCAGAGCTCGAGGGAGCCGCCGTCGGCGCGGTAGGAATCCAGCGCCTTGCCGTCGAGGCGGCTGAGCTGCGTGAGGGCGGCGTACACCGCCAGCGAGTACGCGGGGCAGCCCACGATGAGGCGGTCGAGGTGGGGCGCGGTGGGGCCGTGGTAGAGGGCGCCGGCGGGGGGGGTGGGGGCGCGGGGGGAGGGGTGGCCGGGGAAGGGGCGCGGGGTGAGCGGCGCGTCGCTCTCCTCGAGGCGCAGGAGGCGGAGGTAGAGCGTAGAGAGCAGCTCAGCGGTGGAGCAGACCTGGCTGAGGTAGCCGCCCTGCTGCCGCGCGGTCTGCTCAAAGGCGCGGCGGCGCATGCCGAGGGCGGCGCGCGCCACGCGCTCCGTCCACACCTCAGCCGCCCGCCGCGCGCCGCGCGCGCCGGTGGCGGATGGCCTCAAAGAGCGCCACGCTCCCCGCCACGGAGATGTTGAGCGAGTTGATCTGCCCGAGCATCGGAATCTTCACGCAGCGGTCCGCGAGCGCCAAGATGGGCGCGCTGACGCCCCGGTGCTCGTTGCCCACGATGAGGAGCGTGGGGAGGGCGTAGTCGACGTCCTCGTAGGCGTGGGCGGTGTTGGCGGAGGTGGCGACCACCTGCACGCCGCGCGCCCGCGCCGCGCGCACCGCCGCCGCCATGTCGTCCTCGATGGCCAGGGGCAGGGAGCAGACGGCGCCGCGCGAGCCGCGCACCACGCGGCGCCCAAAGGGGTCCACGGTGCCGTTGCCGAGCAGCACGCCGCTCACCGCCGCCGCCTCAGCGGAGCGCAGCAGCATGCCGAGGTTGTCGGCGTTCTCCCCCTCGTCCACGCCGAGCCACAGCCCCGCCTCCTCCGCGCCCCCGCCCCGCCAGCCGCGCTCGAGGAGGGGCGCCCACTCGCTCACCCGGACCCGGGCGAGGCCCACGCAGTCGGGGGTGGGCTTGGCCTCAAGGCACTTGCCGATGAGGCCGGGGCTGGCCACGTAGATGGGGCAGGCGTCCACGAGGAGGGCGCGCAGCTCCTCGCCCTCGGGGGAGGCGGCGAAAGCGGGAGTGCAGACCACGGCCTCGAGATCGGCGCCGTAGCGGCGCGCGCGGCGGCACATCTCCGCCGTCTCTACGAGGTAGAGGCCCTGCCGCTCCCGCCCGGGCGCCGTCTTGACCCTGCGGAGCGCGGCGATCACGTCGTCCTTCTGGCCG
>VGTA01000579.1 GCA_016874875.1 Deltaproteobacteria bacterium
CCGCTGACCCCGCCGCTGACCTCGCCGCTGACCCCGCCGCGCCCCTCGCGCTCACCGCCGCGCCCGCCGCCGTTGACGCCGCGCCCGCCGCCCTGGTGGCCGCCTGCGCGCTCCTGCGGGCGCTCGAGGGCGCCCGCGGGCTGTGGGCGCTGCTCACGCCAGCGGAGCGCGAGACGCTCGAGGAGGCGTGGCGGCGGGCGCAGACCTCTGCGCCCAACCCCCGCTGGGTGCTCACGCCGCCCCCCGGGCGGGCGGCCCCCCCTTGACCGCGCGCGCCGCGCCCTCTACACCTTGGCGCTGAGGGCCCCCGCCCCTGAGGACCCCACAGAACCGATGACCGCGAGGCGGACCCGATGAGAGTGATGGTGGCGATGAGCGGGGGGGTGGACTCCTCCGTGGCGGCGGCGCTCCTGCTGGCGCAGGGGCATGAGGTGGTGGGCTTCACCATGAAGCTGCGCGACGCCGCCCCCGGCGAGGGGGGCGGGCAGCGCGGGTCGTGCTGCTCCCCCGATGACCTCATGGACGCCCGCGTCGCCTGCGACGCCCTCGGGGTCCCCCACTACGTGGTGGATTACCGCGAGGTGTTCGCCGCCGAGGTGGTCCGCCCCTTCGCTGAGGAGTACCTGCGCGGGCGCACCCCCAACCCCTGCGTCCAGTGCAACACGCGCGTCAAGTTCGCCCCCCTGCTCGAGCGCGCTCGCGCCCTCGGCGCCGACGCCCTCGCCACGGGCCACTACGCCCGCGTGGTCGAGGAGGCCCCCGGGCGCTTCGCCCTCCACCGCGGCGCCGACCGCGCCAAGGACCAGTCGTACTTCCTGTTCGGCGTCCCCCACGACGCCCTCGCCGTGACCCGCTTCCCCCTCGGCGACCTCCACAAGGCGCAGGTGCGCGAGGAGGCGCGCCGCCTCGGCCTCCCCAACTGGGACAAGCCCGACAGCGAGGACATCTGCTTTGTCCCCACGGGCGACTACGCCCGCGTGGTGGAGGAGGTGGCGGGCCCCGACCGCGCCCCCCGCCCCGGCCCCATCCTCGACCTCCGCGGGCGGCAGGTGGGCACCCACGAGGGCCTCCACCACTACACCGTGGGGCAGCGCCGCGGCCTCCACCTCGCCACCGGGGAGCGCGTGTATGTGCTCTCCCTCGACGTGGCGCGCGACGCGCTGGTCGTGGGCCCCCTCGACGCCCTGCGGGTGCAGGGGCTGGTGGCCGAGGGCTGCGTGTGGGCGGGCGGCGCCCCCCCGGCGGCGGGGGGGGCGGTGACGGCGCAGATCCGCTACCGGCACGCCGGCGCCGCGGGGGCGCTCGTGGCGCGCGGCGACCACGCCGAGGTCTACTTCGACGCCCCGCAGCCCGCCGTCACCCCCGGGCAGGCGGTGGTCTTTTATGACGGCGCGCGCGTGGTGGGCGGCGGCTGGATCGCGCGCGCGCTCGAGAGCGCCGAGTGAGCCCCAAGGCGCCGCGCGCCCGCGCCGCCGCCCGCGCCGCCGCCCGCGCCGCCGCCCGCGCCGCCGCCGAGGCGCGCGCCGCCGCCCTCGCCGCCCTCTCCCGCGCCCTCGGCTACCCCCACCCCACCGCCGCCCTCGACAGCGCCCTCACCCACCGCTCCTTCGTCAACGAGCTCCCCCCCGCCCTGCGCGCCGCCCACCCCGACAACCAGCGCCTCGAGCTGCTCGGCGACGCGGTGGTGGGGCTGGTGGTGGCGCGGCGCCTCATGCTCCTCGCGCCGGACGCCAGCGAGGGGCGCCTGAGCGCCACGCGCGCGCAGCTCATCAACGCCGACGCCCTCGCCGGGCGCGCCGACGCCCTCGGGCTCGAGCCCGCCCTCCGCTGCGGCCGCGGCGAGCTCAAGATGGGCCCCGCCGCCCGCGCCGCGCGCCTCGCCGACGCCTTTGAGGCGGTGGCCGGCGCCCTGTTCGCCGACCGCGGACTCGACCCCGCCGACGAGTGGGTGTGGGGCGCCCTCCGCCCCCTCTACGAGGCGCTCGGCGAGCAGGTGGCCAGCGCCAAGAATCGCCTCCAGGAGCGCGCCCACGCCCACCGCCGTGGCGCCCCCCGCTACGCCCTCCTCCCCCCCGCCGCCGGGGAGCCCCTCGTGGCGGTGGAGGTGTGGCTCGACGGCGAGCGCCTAGCGTCGGCGCGCGCCCCCACGCGCAAGGCCGCCGAGGAGGCCGCCGCCCTCGCCGCCCTCGACGCCCTCCCGCCCTGACGCGCCCCCCGGCGGCGCCCCGTGTTGCCCACCGATTCGTATTTTGCTTGTCTATTGCGCTCAGAGGCTTAGTCTGAGCGCCACCGCCTAGGCGATTCAGCGCCTAAGGAGCCACAGAGGGAATCATGCGAGAGATCGAGATCGAGGCGCTCAGGGCGCTTGAGGACGGAGACCAGCTAGAGTGGTCAATCACGGGAGAGGACGCCGCGAGAGACATCAGCCTGACCGACTCCCCCGCCCGCCTCACGGCGGTGCGCGCGCGGGTGCGCAGCGGCGAGGGCGGCGCCTACACCCTCGCCGTCGAGGCGCAGATCAACGACACGCAGCCCCTGAGCCCCGCCCACGTCGCGGGCCTGCTCCGCGCCCTCAAGCGCGCCCTCGCCGCCTGGCCGCTGGCGGGGCGCTCCGTGGAGTGGCACATCCACCGCCGCGACCGCCTCGTGCGTCTCGGCGCCCCCCTCTCCGTGACCCGCGAGGACGTCGCCGAGGCGCTCCAGCGGGCGATGGGCCTCGTGCGCCTCCTGCGCGACGAGTCGCTCGAGATCGCGCGCGAGGAGGCGGAGTACTTTAAGGCGCAGGCGCTGTGGGCCGATTCCGAGCGCGCCTACCGCCTCTGGCACGCCATCGTGCCCACCGACGAGCGGGTCATCTCGAGCCTCCTCAAGCAGCTCCACGCCGAGCGGCGCTGGGGCGACTGCGTGCGCTTCCTCGCCGCCGCCGCCGACGTCACCAGCCCCGAGCGCCGCGCCTCCCTCGCCTTCGCCGCCGGCGTCATCGCCGAGGAGTGCCTCTCGGAGCACGACCGCGCGCTCGCCCTTTTCGCTAAGGCCCTCGACCTCGACCCCGACCACCCCGAGGCGCACCGCCGCCTCCTCGCCCTCACGAAGCGCGGTGTCGCCGCGCGCGCGCTCACCGCCGCCGCCCCCGCCGCCCCCCCGCCTCCCGCGGAGCCCACCGGCGACTTCACCGTTGTGCCGGCGATGTTCGCCCCAGAGCCGGCGCCCGAGGCCGCGCCTGAGCCTGAGCCCGCGCCTGAGCCTGAGCCTGAGCCTGAGCCTGAGCCTGAGCTTGAGCCTG
>VGTA01000580.1 GCA_016874875.1 Deltaproteobacteria bacterium
ATCTCATGTGAAATCACATTTGATAAATATGATTTCATATTTAATAAATCAGCGCACCAAGAAGAGGCGCCGGAGGCCCATCCGCCGAGCGCCCCCACAAGCACCTCCCGGGTGCTCTCAGCGCCGAGCGGACTAGGCGCGGAGCCTTCGCCCATCTCATGTGAAATCACATTTGATAAATATGATTTCATATTTAATAAATCAGCGCACCAAGAAGAGGCGCCGGAGGCCCATCCGCCAAGCGCCCCCGCGAGCGTCTCCCGGGCGCTCTCAGCGCCGAGCGGACCAGACGCGGAGCCATCGCCTAGCTCATGTGAAATCATATTTGATAAATATGATTTCATATTTAATAAATCCGAGCCCCTAGAAGAGCCGCCCGAGGCCCATCCGCCAAGCGCCCCCGCAAGCGCGTCCCGGGCGCTCTCAGCGCCGAGCGGACCAGATGCGGAGTCGTCGCCTAGCTCATGTGAAATCATATTTATCAAATCCGAGCCCCTAGAAGAGCCGCCCGAGGCCCATCCGCCAAGCGCCCCCGCAAGCGCCTCCCGGGCGCTCTCATCGCCGAGCGGACCAGACGCGGAGCCTCCGCTCAACTCATGTGAAATCACATTTGATAAATATGATTTCACATTTAACAAATCCGAGCCCCTAGAAGAGCCGCCGGAGGCCCATCCGCCGAGCGCCCCCACAAGCACCTCCCGGGCGCTCTCAGCGCCGAGCAGACTAGACGCGGAGCCTCCGCTCAACTCATATGAAATCATATTTGATAAATATGATTTCATATTTAACAAATCAGCGCCTCCAGTCGATATAACGCTCAACAGACCAGAGGAGAGCGGATATGACGCGGAGTCTTCACTAAGTTTATATGAAATCACATTTAATAAATATGAAATCACATTTAACAAACCTGAGCCTAAGCACGAGCACAAGCGCGAGGGGGCTTGTGGTCCCCTGCAAGAGCTGATTCGCGTCATTTTCGATCATGATGATGTGTTCAAAAATGGCGACACGCCCGCCGGGCCGTCGCCCGAGCTCAGCGCTGGCGACGCGGAGAGCGGGCCAGAGCGCTCAGCGGGAGAGGAGGGGGCGGAGTGGGAGGGCGGCGAGGAGGCGCTCGGGGAGGGTCAGGCGCTCTCTTCTGAGCGCCCTGAACAGGTGAGCGCTCCAGAGCGGCGCGCTCAAGCCCCAGGCGCGCCGCTCGGGTCGCCGAGGTCATGGTCCGTTTATTTAAGTGCTTCAGCGGCGGTCTCTGCGCAGTCAAGCGCCCTCGCCGCGCGCCTCGAGCGCCTCGTGACGCCGCGCAGGCGCCTGAGGAGGAGGGGGGGGTGGGCGTCGGGGGACACGGTGTCGCTCTCGGCGCTCATGGGCGCGGAGGCGGACCCCCGACGCCGTGAGCGGGTGTGGACTCGGCGGTCGGTGCCGGAGCGCGCGCGCCTCTCGGCGCTCCTCTTGGTGGACCTCTCGGGCTCTATGCGCGGCGAGAAGGCGGCGGCGGCGGCGGGGGCGGTGGTGTTGTGGGCGGGGGTGGGGCGCCGCTTGGGGGTTGAGGTGGGGGTGTGGGGCTTTCAGGATGTCCTCGTCCCGCTCTTGCCGTTCTCGTCTCTGCATGACGCTCCCCGCGTGGCCTCTTCGGTGGAGGCGCTCGTGGAGGAGGTGGAGGGGGGGCGCCCGGGGGGTCATAACCGCCCTCGCTTTAATGATGATGGGCCCTGCTTGCTTGAGGCGTCGTCCCTGTTGTTGGGGCGCGCGGCGGACCTCCGCCTCTTGGTGGTGGTCAGCGATGGGCGCCCAGACGGCCTCCGCTCGTCGAGCGGTGAGCTCCTCGCGGCGGCGCGGGCGGTGGAGGGTGACCCCCGCCTCCGCCTCGTGGCGTTGGGGTTGGGGGAGGGGACCGGGCACGTGGGGCTCTTTTATCGCTCGGCGCGGGGTGATGTGCCGCTGGGGGCGCTGGCGGGGGCGGTGGGGGAGCTCTTGGGGGGAGGGTGAGCTGCGCCTCACGCGGCGCCCCCTCGCCCTCCGCGACGCGCCGCCCTCACCCCTCGCGCGGCGCCCCCCCAGCGCCCCCTAGAGCGCTAGGCGCGCTGGCCGCCACGCGCCCCATGCCCACGTTGCAGCGCTGCCCGAGCCCCACGAGCCCCGCCGCCTGCAAGAGCGCCCAGGCGCACGGGAGCAGCTCCTCGTCCACGGCGTAGCGCCAGCGCCCCGTCACCCCTCGGACGGGCTGGCGGCGCCGCTGGGGGGCGTTGTAGCGGCTGCGCTCGTAGGGCGCGCTCTCCCCCTCGGGCGGCGCCCCCTCGAGCTCCCCGAGCAGCGCCTCAAGGCGCCGCTTGGCGGGCGGCGCGGGGGGGAGCCCCGCGACGCCCTCGGGCGAGAAGCGCGCGTTGAGGGCGTAGAGGCGCCGTATGGCCGCGTGGAGGAGCAGGGAGAGGGGGGGCGGCGCGGGGGGCGGCGGCGCGTCGCGGAGGTCGACGGGGCTGACCGTTGAGACCTCAAGCCCCACGCGCCCCGCCCCCGTGGGCGCGGGGGGCGGGGGCAGGACCTGCGAGAGCGGCTGCGCGGAGGGCGCGTGGGGCTGGTCGGGCCACGACCAGAGGGGGGCGCCCGTCCAGAGGTCAACGGCGCCCTCAAACGAGAACCGCGCGCGGTCGCGCCCGAGCCCCCTGCGCGCCCCCCACCGCGCCGCCCGGATCCACAGCGGCGCGAGGTCCGCCGCGCCCCCAAAGAGGCGCACCTCGTAGCGGAGGGGCTCCTCGCGCGCGAGGGGGGCGCTCAAGACGGGCCCCACCACCTGGTAGGGGGAGGCCTCGAGGTGCTCCCCCGCGCGCGGCCACTGCTCGCCGAGAAACGCGCGCGCGTAGGGGCAGCCCTCCCGCCCGCACCGCTTCTGCGGCTCCTCCCCCCGCGCCGCCGCCTCCTCGTCGCAGCCCTTGAGGCAGCCGTGGTCCTTGAGCTCCCACCCGAGCGCCCCGCGCAGCGCGCCGCTGAGGTCGCCGTGGAGCGCCCGGTGGGCGGGGGTGGCGGCGAGGCGCGTGTCGCTGTGCGCGACGCGGTGGTCGGTGAGGTAGGTGATCCGCATCCGCGCGACGCGGAGTGTGAGGAGGCGGCGGGTGAGGGCGTGGAGCTGGGCGGGGGTCATGGGGGCTCCGTGGGGTGAGGGGGGGCTCGTGGGGGTGAGAGCGGCGCGCGCCTCACACGCCGCGCCGCTCAGGTGATTCATCATAAACCGCTCATTCACCAAAAAACTCTGTGGGGGCTGTCCGTGAGGAGAGCGAGGGGCCGT
>VGTA01000581.1 GCA_016874875.1 Deltaproteobacteria bacterium
CCCACGCTCCCCCCCACGCCCCGCCCGCCACGCCCACCCTCCACACCCTCTCGCGCGCCGCCGAGCGCCACGAGGCGGCGGACCTCGGGCTGCGGCTCGTGGAGATGCGCCGCCTGATGTCGGCGGACCTCAAGGCGCTCGAGGAGGCGGTGGCGGGGGTGGCGGACGCCGCCGCGCGCCCCCAGAGTCTCGGGTGGAGGTGCGCCCGCCACCTGCTGTCGCGGGCGGGCAAGCGGGTGCGCCCCGTCTGCGTGCTGCTCGCCGCGCGCATGGGCGGGCGCCCCTTTGATGAGGAGGCGCAGGCGGTGGCGCTCGCCTGCGAGCTCGTGCACGCCGCCACGCTGCTCCACGATGACGTCATCGACCTCGGGGACGAGCGGCGCGGCGCGCCCACCGCCCGCGCGCTCTACGGCAACGCGGCGAGCGTCCTCGGCGGCGATCACCTGCTCCTCGACGCCCTCAAGCGCGTGCGCCGAGTCCGCCGCGATGACCTCTACGACGAGCTCCTCGACGTGATCGACCAGATGGTGGACGGCGAGGTGCTGCAGCTCGAGCGCCGCGGGCGATTTGAGCCGAGCCGCGAGGCGTACCTGCGGGTGGTGGAGGGCAAGACCGCCGCCCTGTTCCGCTGGGCCCTCCGCGCCGGCGCGCGCCTCGGGGGCCTCGCGGCGGCGCAGGTGGAGGCGCTCGGGGAGGTGGGCACGCACATCGGCGTGGCGTTTCAGCTCGTGGACGACGCGCTCGACCTCGAGGGCGACGCCGCCGAGCTCGGCAAGATTCCCCTCGTGGACCTCAAGGAGGGCAAGCTCACCTGGCCGCTCATCTTGGCGGTGGAGGAGCGCCCGGCGCTGCTCGGGCGCATCGCGGCCACCCTCGACGCGGGCGGGGGCGCCGGGGCGCTCCTCGCGCTCGCCGCCGAGGTCAAGGGCACCGCGGCGCTCCACGAGACGCGCCGCGAGGCGGAGCGGCGCGTCACGCTCGCCCGCCACGCCCTCTCGACGCTGCCGCCCTCGGAGGCGCGCGCCGCCCTCGAGACGGTCCTCGACACCATCATCGCCCGTCGCGCCTGAGCGAGGAGGAGCCCTTCGTTATGAGCAGCACTCCGCTCCCCGCCACCCCCGCCCCTGCCGCCGCCCCCGCCGCCCCCGGCACCGCCCTGCGCGCCCCGCGCCTCGTCGAGCTCACCGCCGACGCGGACCCCAGGGCCGTGGGCGCGGCGCTCGCCGCTCTCGGGCTGTGGCCCACGCCGCTGCGTGATCCCGATGGGCGCGTGCGCGCCCTCTCGCTCCACCCGTCGAGCGCCCTCTGCGCGCCGAGCGCCCTCGCCGCGCTCCCCGGCGTGGCGCGCGTCCTCGGCGCCGCGAGCCCCCACCCCCTCGTCGACGCCCTCGCCCGCCGCCCCGTGGAGGTCGCCGGCCACACCTTCAACGCCCCGGGCGGCGCGCCGCTCCTGATCGCAGGGCCCTGCAGCGTGGAATCGGAGGGCGCGCTGAGCGTCGCCGCCGACCAGGTGGCGGCCGCCGGGGCGCAGTGGCTCCGCGGCGGCGCCTACAAGCCGCGCACCTCGCCCTACGCCTTCCAGGGCAAGGGCGACGAGGCGCTCCGCTGGCTCCGCGCCGCCGCCGACGCGCGGGGGCTGCGCGTGGTGACGGAGGCGCTCTCGGAGGCGTCGGCGCCGCGCGTGGCGGAGTGGTCGGATGTGGTGCAGATCGGCACGCGCAACATGCAGAACTTCGCCCTCCTCAAGGCGGTGGGCGCCACCCGCCGCCCGGCGCTGCTCAAGCGCGGGCTCTGCGCCACGGTGGAGGAGTGGCTCCTCGCGGGGGAGTACCTGATGAGCCACGGCTGCCCGGCGGTGGTGTTCTGTGAGCGCGGGCTGCGCAGCTTTGACGAGCAGACGCGCAACCTCCTCGACCTCGGCGCCGTGGCGCTCCTCAAGCACACCTACGGGCTGCCGGTGGTGGTGGACCCGTCCCACGCGGCGGGGCGGCGCGACCTCGTGGAGCCCCTCGCGCGCGCCGCCCTCGCCGTGGGCGCCGACGGGCTGATGGTGGAGGCGCACCCCAACGCCGCCGAGGCGCTCAGCGACGGCCCGCAGGCGCTCAGCGGCGATGAGCTGCGCCGCCTCGCCCATCACCTCCGCGCCCTCGCCGCCGCTCTGCCGCCGCCCCCCCTCAGCGCAGACTGGGCGGCGCGCGCCGCCTCGCGGCCCTGAACGCCCCCCTGAACGCCGCCCTGAACTTGACCAGACCACCAGGAGACACGACACCATGAGCGACCAGCAAGACCCCCTCGCCGGCGTGAGCCTCAACGCCCCCGGCGTGCGCGTGGCGGACGCCGACGGCAGCGGGCGGATGTTTGACCAGATCGCGCGCCGCTATGACCTCCTCAACCGCGTCATCAGCCTCGGCCTCGACCAGCGCTGGCGCCGCCAGCTCCTCGACGCCATGCCGCGCGACGGCGAGGTGCTCGACGTGGCCACCGGCACCGCCGACGTGGCGCTCTCCATCGCGCAGCGGCACCCGGCGACGCGCCTCGTGGGGCTCGACCCGAGCGCGGGCATGCTCGGCGTGGGGCGCGAGAAGGTGGCGCGCCGCGGCCTTGAGGCGCGCGTGCGCCTCGAGGAGGGCGACGCCCTCTCTATGCCCTATGAGGACGGGCGCTTCGCGGGCTCCTGCGTGGCGTTCGGGGTGCGCAACTTCCCCGACCGCCTCCGCGGCCTGCGGGAGATGGCCCGCGTCACGCGCCCCGGCGGCGTGGTGGCCGTCCTTGAGCTCTCGGAGCCCCGCGGCGGCCTCCTCGCGCCCCTCGCGCGCCTCCACGTCCACCACGTGGTCCCCTGGCTCGGCGCGCTGCTGTCGGGGAACAGCGAGTACCGCTACCTGCAGCGCTCTGTGGCGGCGTTCCCGCCCCCGGCGGAGTTCTGCGGGCTCATGGAGGCGGCGGGGCTGCGCGACGTGCGGGTGACGCGCATGCCGTTCGGGGTGGCGCACCTCTATGTGGGGGTGGTGGGGCGCGCCGCCCCCGCGCCGGCGCCCTGATCGCGCCGCCCGCGCCTCCCGTTAACGCTTGCGCTCGCGCGCGCTTTGCGTTACAAGCACTCCCCACGCCGCGCCCGCGAGCGCGCTGGGCCCCCAAACGCCTCCGCGTCCCCCCTCTCCCCCCTGCCTCCGCTCGGAGTCTCCCATGCAGACCAAGATTCAGCCCAAGTACAACCCCGTCGTGTTTGTGGACGGCGAGCACGAGATCGTCACCCGCTCGGTCCTCACCTCCCAGGC
>VGTA01000582.1 GCA_016874875.1 Deltaproteobacteria bacterium
AGCGGCAGATGAAGGTGTCGAGGTCTGTGTGGTCGCAGCCGCGCGCATCACCGTCTCGCGCGCAGCTGTTATTGCTGTCGTTCCAAGAGTTTCTGCAGGTGGCGCCGTGGGCGGCGCAGAGGTCAGCGCAGCGGTACCGCTGGTTGTTGTTGGTGGATTTGTTGAGGTAGATGTCGCAGAGCTTGGGGTTCTGCGGGTTGCTGAGGGGGCAGAGGTAGCTGGGGGCGCCCGCGGGGTACGCGCTGGCGAACACGGCGTCGCAGGTGGTCGCGAGCGGCGCCTGCGCGCCCCCCGCGCCCCCCGCGCCCCCCGCGCCCCCCGCGCCCCCCGCGCCCCCCGCGCCCCCCGCGCTGCACGCGCCCTGCGCGTCGCAGGTGCCCAGCCCCCCCTCACAGGGCTCGCCCGCGCGGGTCACGAGCCTGCCCGGCGTGCTGTCCTCGCAGCCGTCGAGGGAGGCGCACTCGCCGAGCGTGAGCGGGCCGAGGACGGTCTCCTCGAGCTGCCCGCGGCAGTACTCGGCGCGCGAGAGGCAGGCGCCGAAGCCCTGGCACTGGTCGGGGCCGGGCGCGAAGCGCTGCTGGCGGCACTCGACGCGCCCGTCTTCGAGGCCCACCTGCCGGTAGCTGATCTGCGCCTCACAGTCGAGGCCGGGGCAGGTGCTCTCCCGAAGCGGGGTGATGAGCTTGCCGGTGACGTCGCAGATGGTGCAGGGGCGCGGCCGATCGCCGGGGGTGCAGGGCCCCTCAGAGGTCCCTCCGCCGGGGGGGGCGTCCACGCCGCCCTCGCCCGCCGCCCCCGCCACGCCCACCGCCCCCGCCCCGCCCGCCCCGCCCGCCGCCCCCGCTACGCTCGCCGCCCCGCCAATGGGCGGGCGCCCCCCCGGCACCGCCGCGCCCTCCACCCCCCCGCCCTGATCAACGCCGCCGTTGACGGGCACGGTGTCGATGCAGGCGCTGAGGGCGAGGGCGCTGAGGGCGAGGGCGCTGAGGGCGCGGGCGCGGCGGGCGCGGGCGCTGGCGCGGCGGGCGCTGGCTCTAGGGGGCGCCTGGGGCGCCGAGGGGGCGTTGTGTGTTCTTGGGGGCATCATCGGGACCTCCTCGCGTGATCTCAAAGAGCACACCATCATCCGCCACCTCAAGGTCAAGCGCGGCGGCGGCGCTGAGGGCGGCGGCGCGGGCGGCGTCGTTGAGGTGGGTGAGAATCAGGCGCTTGGCCTTGAGGGCGCCGCGCTCGCGGGCGAGCTCCTCGAGGCTCAGGTGGCCGTCAAAGACGTAGGTGGGGTAGCTGCACTCGCAGATGAGGACGTCGGCGCCGTCGCTCACCTCCACGAGCGACGCGCACCAGCCCGAGTCGCCGCTAAACGCCACGGCGGGGGCGCCGGGGGCCTCGAGGCGGACGCAGGTGGGGTGGACGGCGGGGTCGTGCTGGGCGGGGAAGGAGCGCACGAGGCGCCCGGCGACCTCGGTGGCGCCGCGCAGGGGCCACTCGACGAAACGCAGGGCGAACGGGAGGGCGCCGGGCAGCACGCCAGGGTAGGTGAGGGCGCAGAGCTCGCGCACGCGCCCCTCGGTGCCCACGGGGCCGCCGATGGTGAGGGGGCGGGCGCGGCGGTGCAGGAAGCAGAGGTCGATGAGGAGGCCGGGCAGGCCGCCGATGTGGTCGCCGTGGAGGTGGGTGAGGTAGACGGCGTCGAGGGCGTCGCAGCGCAGGCCGAGGCGGCGGCAGGCGAGGGGGGCGGTGGGGCCAAAGTCGAGGGCGTAGGCGCCGAGCGCGTCCTCCACCCAAAAGCAGCTGTTGCCGCGCCCGCCGCCGTTAAAGGCGTCAGAGGTGCCGAGGGCGGTGATATGGACGGCGCGGCGCATGAGGGGGGCTCCTGTGAGGGCGGCGGGGGGCGGCGGGGGGCGGCGGGGGCGCTCAGGACTCAGCGCGCCTCGCTCCTGTCGGCGGCGTAGAGGCACTGGGGGTCTTGGGGCCAGTCGATGAGGCGGTCGCGGTCGTCATCTATACCATTGGCGCACTGCGGCGCGATAGGGGGGTCCGCCTCGTCGTCCTCCGCGGCCGCCTTGCAGCCGGGGTCGGCGGGGAAATCCACGCGCCCGTCTTCGTCGTTGTCGAGCGCGTCGGCGCAGGCGGGGCGCCCGCCGCCCTCGCCGCCCTCGCCGCCCTCGCCGCCCTCCCCGAACTCGTCGCGCTCCTCGCGGTCGCTCGCGGCGGCGCAGCCGGGGTCAAAGGGGTAGTCGGTGAGGCCATCGGCGTCCTGGTCCACGCCGTCGGCGCACTCGCGGGGGCGCCCGTCCTCCGCCTCGCTGAGGCCGCCGCGGGTGTAGCAGCCTGGGTCGGCGGGGTGGTCGATGAGGCCGTCTTGGTCATCGTCGAGGCGGTTGCCGCAGCGGGCGGCGGGGCGGGCGTCGAGCTCCACGGGGTCGGCGGCGGCGGCGCAGCCGGGGTCGGCGAGGTCCACGAGGCCGTCCTGGTCGTCGTCGCGGCCGTTGGCGCACTGGGGGGCGACGGGGGGGTCGCGCTCGTCGCCGCCGGCCTTGTAGGGGCAGCCGGGGTCGTAGGGGTAGTCGGTGAGGCCGTCGCCGTCGTCGTCGAGGCCGTTGTAGCAGGCGGGGGGCGGGGCGTCGGGGGGCGGGGGGTCGTCCTCGCGGTCGTCGTCGGCGCTGAGGCAGCCGAGGTCGTCGCCGTCGATGAGCCCGTCCACGTCGTCATCGAGGCCGTTGCCGCAGCTCGGGGCGGCGCGCTCCATGGCGGCGGTGAGCTTGAAGGGGCCGCTGGCGCCGCCCGGGTGGTCCACGAAGAGGTAGTAGGCGCCGGGGGGGAGGTGGCTGATTCGGAGCGTGGCCTTGCCGCCCGCGGCGCCGAGGTTGCAGCCGAGCTCGTTGAGCCACTGGTCGCCCTCGCCCTGGCGGGCGCAGCCGTCGCGGCGGAGGTAGAGCAGGGTGGGCTGCGCGGTCTCGGGGTGGTCCACGCTAAAGGTGACGGCGGCGCTGAAGGGCTGCTCGTAGAGGAAGACCTGCTCTAGGCGGTTGGCGCCGCCGCAGCTCCCCTCAAAGCGGCTGGTGCCGTCGCGGGCGGTGTTGCCCTCCACGGCCCCGTCGCCGGTGGGGAAGTAGCGCACGGGGACGCCCTGCCCGCACTCGTCCTCCTCGCCGCCGTCGCCGGCGAACAGGCAGCCGACGTCGTTGGGGAAATCGGTGAGGTCGTCGCCGTCGTTGTCGAGGTCGTCGGCGCAGGCGGGGGGGGGGAGGGGGGCGGCCTCGGGGGGGGCGAC
>VGTA01000583.1 GCA_016874875.1 Deltaproteobacteria bacterium
CTCGCGCAGAGACTCGCGCAGAGACTCGCGCAGAGACTCGCGCAGAGACTCGCGCAGAGACTCGCGCAGAGACTCGCGCGGCGGGCGGCGGGGCGGGGGGGCAACGGAGGGACTCCTCTCGGGGCGTGGGGGCGCGCTTTACGCGCGAGGGCGCGTGCGCTATCTTCTCGTGCGCGCCGTCGTCACGCGCGCTCAGCGCACAGCTCAGCACCTGCGCGCGGCGGGCGCAACAGCCAGGAAGCCAGACGAGAGCCCCCCCTAGACCCCAAGTCCACACCACAGGAGAGCCAGCGACATGCTAGAGCAGTACAGGCAGCACGTGGCGGCGCGCGCCGCCCAAGGAATCCCCCCCCTCCCCCTCGACGCAGAGCAGGTGTCGTCGCTCGTGGCGCTCCTCAAGACGCCCCCCGCGGGCGAAGAGCAGACGCTCGTGGACCTCATCACCCACCGCGTGCCCGCGGGCGTGGACCAGGCGGCGTACGTGAAGGCGGCGTTCTTGGCGGCGGTGGCGAAGGGGGAGTCCTCCTCGCCGCTCATCTCGCGCGCCCGCGCCGTGGAGCTGCTCGGCACCATGCTCGGCGGCTACAACATCAGCCCCCTCATCGACCTCCTCGACGACGCTGAGCTCGGCGCCCTCGCCGGCGAGCAGCTCAAGGGCACGCTCTTGATGTTTGACTACTTCCGCGACGTGGAGGACAAGGCCAAGGCGGGCAACGCCGTGGCGCAGGGCGTCTTGCGCTCGTGGGCGGAGGCGGAGTGGTTCACCAGCCGCCCCGAGGTCCCGGCGCAGATGACCCTCACCGTCTTTAAGGTGACCGGCGAGACCAACACCGACGACCTCAGCCCCGCGCAGGACGCCTGGTCGCGCCCCGACATCCCCCTCCACGCGCTCTCGATGCTCAAGAACCCGCGCGACGGCATCCACGACGCCCTCGCGCAGCTCGCCGAGGTCAAGGCCACGGGTCACGCCGTGGCGTACGTGGGCGACGTGGTGGGCACCGGCTCAAGCCGCAAGTCCGCCACCAACTCCGTGCTGTGGCACATGGGCGACGACATCCCCTTTGTGCCCAACAAGCGCGGCGGCGGCGTGTGCATCGGCTCCAAGGTGGCGCCCATCTTCTTTAACACCATGGAGGACAGCGGGGCGCTGCCCATCGAGTGCGACGTGTCGCGCATGGCCATGGGCGACGTGATCCACCTGTTCCCCCACGAGGGGCGCGTGACGAGCGCGTCGGGGGAGGAGCTCGCGCGCTTTGAGCTCAAGACCCCTGTGCTGCTCGACGAGGTGCGCGCCGGCGGGCGCATCCCGCTGATCATCGGGCGCGGGCTCACGCAGAAGGCGCGCGAGAGCCTCGGCCTCGGCCCCTCAGCCGCTTTCGCCGCCCCCGAGGCGCCCGCCGACACCGGCGAGGGCTTCACCCTCGCGCAGAAGATGGTGGGGCGCGCCTGCGGGCTCCCCGAGGGCAGGGGCGTGCGCCCGGGCACCTACTGCGAGCCCCGCATGGGCGCGGTGGGCTCTCAGGACACCACGGGCCCCATGACCCGCGACGAGCTCAAGGAGCTCGCCTGCCTCGGCTTTAGCGCGGACCTCGTGATGCAGTCGTTCTGCCACACCGCCGCCTACCCCAAGCCGGTGGACATCGACACCCACCACACGCTCCCTGACTTCATCGCCACCCGCGGCGGCGTGTCGCTGCGCCCGGGGGACGGCATCATCCACTCGTGGCTCAACCGCATGCTCCTGCCCGACCAGGTGGGCACCGGCGGCGACTCGCACACGCGCTTCCCGCTCGGCATCTCCTTCCCCGCCGGCTCGGGGCTGGTGGCGTTCGCCGCCGCCCTCGGCTCCATGCCCCTCGACATGCCCGAGTCGGTGCTCGTGCGCTTCACCGGCGAGCTGCAGCCCGGCATCACCCTGCGCGACCTCGTGAACGCGATCCCCTACGCCGCGCTCCAGTCGGGGGAGCTCACCCTTGAGAAGAAGGGCAAGAAGAACGTCTTCTCGGGGCGCATCATCGAGATCGAGGGGCTGCCCAACCTCAAGGTGGAGCAGGCGTTCGAGCTCTCCGACGCCACCGCCGAGCGCTCGGCGGCCGGGTGCACGATCCTGCTCGACGAGGAGCCCATCGCCGAGTACCTGCGCTCCAACGTCACCATGCTGCGCTGGATGATCGCCAAGGGCTACTCCGACGCGCGCACCCTCGAGCGGCGCGCGCAGGCGATGGAGGCGTGGCTCGCCAACCCGCAGCTCCTCCGCCCCGACGCCGACGCCACATACGCCAGCGTGATCGAGATCAACATGAGCGAGATCACCGAGCCGCTGCTCGCCTGCCCCAACGACCCCGACGACATCAAGCCCCTCTCGGCGGTGGCGGGGACGGGGATCGACGAGGTGTTCATCGGCTCGTGCATGACCAACATCGGCCACTTCCGCGCCGCCGCCAAGCTCCTCCGCGCCCACGGCGACGAGGCGCCCACGCGCCTGTGGATCGCGCCCCCCACCAAGATGGACCAGGCGCAGCTCACGGCGGAGGGCTTTTATGCCGATTTCGCCGGCGCGGGCGCGCGCACCGAGATGCCGGGCTGCTCGCTCTGCATGGGCAACCAGGCGCGCGTGGCGGCGAACTCCACGGTGGTGTCCACCTCCACGCGCAACTTCCCCAACCGCCTCGGTAAGGGCGCCAACGTGTTCTTGTCGTCGGCGGAGCTCGCGGCGGTGTGCTCGATCCTCGGGCGCATCCCCACCCTCGAGGAGTACATGCGCTACGCCAAGGACATCGACAAGGACAAGGACGCCACGTACCGCTACCTGAACTTTGATCAGGTGGCGGAGTACGCGCAGGCGGCGGCGGGGGCGGAGCTGCCGGTCTTGGGGTGAGCGGGGCGGGGGCGCGGCGTGGGCGCAGGCGGGGGTAGACAGCGCCTGAGATGTGTGCTTTAAGATTCACGCCCCACGCCACATCAGGAGCCTAGGTATATGGATATATTCGCCTCTCCCCCCCCGCCCCGCGCCATCCCCCGCGCCCTCCCCCGCGCTCTCCCCCGCGCTCTCTGCTGCGCTCTCCTCTGCGCCTCGCTCGTCGCCTGCGTCGGCGGCGGCGGCGGCGATGGGGGCGAGCAGGCGGGCGCCGCCGCCGGGACCGCCGCCGGGACCGCCGCCGGGACCGCCGCCGGGGCCTCCGCCGGGACCGCCGCCGGGACCGCCGCCGGGACCGCCGCCGGGACCTCCGCCGGGACCGCCGCCGGGACCGCCGCCGGGACCTCCGCCGG
>VGTA01000584.1 GCA_016874875.1 Deltaproteobacteria bacterium
GCCGCGCGCCTCGGCGCGGGCGGCGGCGAGGGCGGCGGGGAGCTCGGCGGGGCCGCGGGCGAGCCGCATGCCGCGCCCCCCGCCCCCCCCCGCCGCCTTGATCATGAGCGGGTAGCCTAGGCGCGTCGCCTCGGCGATGAGGCGCGCGTCTCGCCGGTCGCCGCCCGCCGCGCCGCCCTCGCCCTCGCCCTCGCCCTCGCCCTCGCCCTCGCCGTCATACCCGGGGACGCAGGGGACGCCGTGGGCGGCGGCGGCGCGGCGGGCGGCGCGCTTGTCGCCCATGGCGCGGAGGGCGGCGGAGGAGGGCCCCACGAGCTTGAGCCCCGCCGCCTCGCACGCCTCGGCGAGGGCGGGGCGCTCGGAGAGGAGCCCGTAGCCGGGGTGCACGAGCCCGGCGCCCGCGGCGCGCGCCGCCGCGATGACGCGCTCGACGCTCAGGTAGGTGTCGGCGAGCCCGCCGCCCCCGAGGCAGACGGCGGCGTCGGCGTCGGCGACGTGGGGGGCGTGGGCGTCGTCCTCGCTGTAGACGGCGACGGCGCGCAGCCCCACGGCGCGGGCGGCGCGCGCCACGCGGCGGGCGATCTCGCCGCGGTTGGCGATGAGGACGGCGGGGGGCATGGCGTGGGCTCCTGCGAGGCGTGAGGCGGGCGAGCGGTCGGTCGTGAGGAGCGCGCGCGGGCGCTCAGTAGCGGGGGCCCTCCCCCCACGCCGCCTGCCACGGGGGGGGCTGCTTGTGAATAAACGCGAGCATGCCCTGCGCCCCCTCCCCCCCCCGCGCGGCGGCGGCGAACTCGAGGGCGGCGTCGTCGAGCAGCGCGTCGAGGTCGCCCCCCGCCTCCGCGCCGAGCGCCACCGCGCGCGCGAGCAGGCGCTTGGTGTGGGCGCGCGCCTCTGGGGCGCAGCGGCTCACCGCCCCGAGCAGGCGCGTGAGGGCGGCGGCGAGCGCCTCCTCGGAGTCGCACACCTCCTCCACGAGCCCCAGGCGCAGGGCGGCGGCGGCGTCGAGGCGCAGGCCGGTGAGAGCGAGGCGGCGGGCGGCGGGGAGGCCGAGGCGCTGCGCCACAAAGGGCGCGATCTGCGCGGGCGTGAGCCCGAGGGAGGCCTCCGGGAGCGCCAGCGTCACGTCGTCGCGCGCCACGGCGAAATCCGCCACGCAGGCGAGCCCGAACCCGCCGCCCATGACGGCGCCCTCGAGGGCGGCGATGAGCGCCTGCGGGCAGGCGCGGGCGGCGGTGAGCAGCTCGCCGAAGCCGCGGTTGGCGCTCGCCAGCGCGTCCGCGCGCACGCGCTCCGCCCGCCCCTCCGCGCGACCGCTCGGCAGCGGCGCGCTCAGGGCGGCGCGCATGTCCTTGACGTCGCCCCCCGAGCAGAAGTGCCCGCCGTCGCCGCGCAGCACCACCGCCTGCACCTCCGCGCGCCCCGCCGGGGAGTCGAGGGCGGCGAAGAGCGCGCGCAGCTCGCCCACCATCTCAAAGCTCATGGCGTTGCGCGCCTCGGGGCGGCTGAGGCGCACCTCCACCCACTGCGGCGCGCGGCGGAGGCGGAGCGTCCTGTAGGGGCCGAGGAGGAGGGCGCTCACGCGCGTGGCTCCGAGGCGCGGGGGCGGGCGGGGGCGTAGCCCTCGAGCTTGGCGATCACCCCCAGCATCACCTCATCAGCGCCGCCCCCGATGGAGAGGACGCGGAGGTCGCGGTACATGCGGTTGATGAGCGACTCGCTCATGTAGCCCATGCCGCCGTGGAGCTGCACGCAGGCGTCGAGGAGCTCGCGGCTCAGGCGCCCCGCCTTGAGCTTGGCCATGGAGGCGAGGCGCACCACCTCGGGCGCGGAGGCGCCGTCGCGGGCGTGGAGGGCGGCGGCGCGGTAGGTGAGCGCCCTGAGCGCCTCCACCTCCACGCTCAGCTCGGCGAGGCGGAGCTGGATGTACGGGTGGGCGAGCAGGGGCTGCCCAAAGGCGCGGCGGTCGCCGAGGTGGTCGGCGGTGAGGCGGAGGGCGCGCGTGAGGCAGGCGGCGGCGTTGGCGGCGCCCCAGAGGCGCTCGTCTTGGAACTGCGCCATCTGCTGCGCGAAGCCGCGCCCCTCCTCGTCGCCGATCAGGTGGGCGCGGGGGACGCGCACCTCATCAAAGAAGATGAGGGCGGTGTCGGACGAGCGCATGCCCATCTTGTCGAGCTTGCGCTCCACGTGGACGCCAGGCGCCTTGAGGGGGACCACGAGGAGGGACTTGTTCTTGTGCGGGGGGTCATCGCTGGTGTTGGCGAGCATGCACATCCAGTCCGCCTGCGTGCCGTTGGTGATCCACATCTTCTGCCCCGAGATCACATAATCCCCGCCGTCCTTGCGCGCCCGCGTCTGGATCGCCGCCACGTCCGACCCCGCCCCGGGCTCGCTCACCCCGAGGCAACCCACGAGCTGCCCGGCGATGGAGGGGGCGAGGAACTCGCGCTTGAGGGCGTCGCTGCCGAACTGGGCGAGGGCGGGGGTGCACATATCCGTCTGAACGCCGATGGCGAGCGGCACGCCCCCGCAGCGCGCCACGGCGAGCGCCTCGGCCATGACGAGCGTGTAGGTGATGTCGAGGCCCATGCCCCCGTGCTCCACGGGCTTAGTGATCCCGAGCAGCCCGAGCGCGCCGAGCTTGGGGAAGAGCGCGTGGGCGGGGAAGCCCCCCTCCGCCTCCCAGCGGTCGGCGTGGGGGTTGATCTCCTTGTGGACAAAGGCCTCAACGGTGCGGCGCAGGGCCTCGTGCTCGGGGGTGAGGTGCATGGGGGGGCTCCGGAGTGGGCGCCGGTGTGGGCGTGGCAGTGGCCAAGATAGAGGGGCGCGGGGGGGGGCGTCAACTCCACGCCCCCTCAGGGAATCCCCACCACCTTGTGCATCTGCACGCTCAGCCGCCACGCCGGGCGCGCCCGACAGAGCTCCACCGCGCGGCGCACGTGCTCCGCGCGCGGGGGGGCGTCGAGGGGCTGCAGGAAGCGGTGCGTGAACGGCAGCGCCTCCAGCGCCTCGAGGTCCAGCCCCTCCTGCGGAAACACCACCTTCAGCTCATCGCCGCTCGTCAACACCAGGGGCGCGCCCTGCTTAGGACTCACGCACACCCAGTCCACCCCCGGCGGGGGCAGGAGCGTGCCGTTCGTCTCCACCGCCACCTCAAACCCCTCCGCGCGCAGCGCCTCCACCAGCGGCGCGTCCAGCTGCAGCAGCGGCTCACCGCCCGTGCACACCACCAGCCGCCGCCCCCCCGCCCCCCCCCACGCCTCC
>VGTA01000585.1 GCA_016874875.1 Deltaproteobacteria bacterium
ATGAGCTGCTCGGGGGTCTCGGGCTCCTGCGCGGGCTCCTGCGCGGGCTCCTGCGCGGGCTCCTCCTGCTCGCGCTCCTGCTCGCGCTCCTGCTCGCGCTCCTGCTCGCGCTCCTGCTCACGCACAGCGCCCCCCTGAGGGGCGCGAGGGAGCTCGGCGAACGAGAAGGCCTGCGGCGCACGCGGCGCGGGGGCGGCCTCCGCCTGCGCCAGCGCGCGGCGGGCGGCGAGGAGCTCGGCGGCGGCGGCGGCGACGTCGGGCTCGGTGAGCGCGGGCTGCGCCTCGCGGGCGCTCAGGACGCGCGTGGCGCGCGCGCCGCGCGCCGCATCAAAGAGCGCGTGGGCGTCGCGCGCGTTGCCCCAGTGCGGCAGGCGGGCGAGCGCCTTAAACGCCTCCTCGGCGCGGGCGACGGCGGCGGGGGGGAGGGAGAGGCCCTCGTCGCCGGCGAGGCGCGCCACGAGCCCCGCGCACCGCTCGGGCGCCCAGTCGCTGAACTCCACGCGCTGCTTAAAGCGGCTGGCGAGCCCCTGGTTGCTCCTCATCAGCTCCGCCATCGGGCCGCCGTAGCCCGCCAAGATGATCAGCGTCTTGTCGCGGTCGTAGCGCGGCTCCGTCATCAGCTGCACGAGCGTGGTGACCGCCTCGGCGCCGTAGGGGCCGGCGGCGAGCTGGTAGGCCTCGTCGATGAACAGCACGCCCCCGGCGGCGGCCTCGAGCCGCTGCTGCACCACGTCCTTGGTCTGCCCCACGAAGGCGCCCGTGAGGTCGAGGCCGCTCGTCTCCTCCACGTGGTCGCGCGCGAGCACGCCGATGCCGTGGAGGAAGCGCCCCATCAGGCGCGCGGCGGTGGTCTTGCCGGTGCCGGCGTTGCCAATCAGCTGGAGATGCCCGATCAGCGGCTTGGTCCCGCCGTCGCGCTCGTGCACGCGCATCATCGCCTCAAAGCGCTCAAAGCGCTCTAGGGCGGCGGCGTCGACGCCGAGCGCGCGCAGCTCCTCGAGGGGGGCGGCGGCGGGGGCGCCGAACAGGTCCTCCTCAGCGAGCGCGAGGAGCCCGCGCGCCTCCTCGCCCCCGCGCGCCGCGCAGCGCTGCTTGGCGGCGCTCAGGCGCAGGTCCACCTCGCCGGCGTTGCCGAAATGCGGGATCGCGCGCTTGCGCCCCAGCTCGCGCGCCAGGCGCAGGGCGAGGTCCACGGGGAGGCGCAGGCGCTCCTCGCGCGCCTTGCGGGTGGCGATCAGCGCCAGCTCGTCGTCGGTGAAATCGGCGAACTCGAGGGCGGCGGCGCGGGGGAAGCGGCGGCTGAGGCCGGGGTTCTGCACGCGCAGCAGCTCCTCCATCTCGCGCGTGTAGCCGCACATCACCACCGCGAGGTCCTCCCCCGGCGCCCCGCTCACCTGCTCCACGAGGGTGTCGAGGGCCTGCTTGCCGTAGAGGCTGTCGTTGAGGGCGTAGGCCTCGTCGATGAGCAGCACCTTGCCGCGCGCCAGCTCTAGGAGGGCGCGCGTCTTGCGCTGCGACTCGCCCACGTGCGAGCCCACCAGGTCGCTCGCCGCGCGCACGAGCACCTCGCCGTCGCTGAGGAGGCGCAGGGCGCGCAGGAGCCGCCCGTAGAGCTTGGCGGTGGTGGTCTTGCCCGTGCCGGGGTTGCCCAAGAAGAGGCGGTTGAGCGCCACGAGGAGGGGCGGCTCGCCGCTGAGCTCGCGGTTGTGGTTCTTCTGCGCCACATCCACGAGCGCCTTGAGCGACTCTTTGACCGCCTCCTGCCCCGTGAGGGCGGCGATGTCGGCGAGGACGCGCCGGAGCTCAGGGCTCGTCTCCTCGGAGGGGCGCTCCCCCACCACGTCCACCGTGCGCACCACGAACGGCGGGCGCGGGGCGGCGCCGCCGCGCGAGAGGCGGGCGAGGGCCAGGCCCGCCGCGCGCTCAAACTCCGAGCGCACCTCGCGGGCGTTGCCGAACCCCCGCGCCCCGCTCCGGCGCGCCAGGCGCCGCGCCACCACGCGCCCCACCTCGGGCCCCTCCTGCCCCCACCCCTCCCGCCGCCCCAGCTCGCGGCGCCAGACCTCGTCGAGCTCCTCGAGGTTAAAATCATCGAGCACCACGCGCCGAACGCGGCTCTGGAGGCCCTCGTTGTAGGCGAAGAGCTTCTGCTCCATGTCGCGCTGGTAGCCCGCCATGATGATCGACAGGCGCTCGCGCCGCTCCTCCGCCGCCACGAGGAGCTCCTCGAGCACCTCGCGCCCGCGGTCGCTCTGCTCGGGGTTGAGGGCGTAGGCCTCGTCGATAAACAGCACGCCGCCCTCGCATGTGTCGAGGAGCTCCTCGAGGGCGTCGAGGTCCCCGCTCATGAGCTTGCGCGCCGTGACCTCCTCAAAGACCTCCTTGTGGCGCAGGCGCACCGCGTGGAGGACGCGCCCGAGGAGGCGGGCGGCGGTGGTCTTGCCGGTGCCGGGGTTGCCCAGGAGCGCGAAATGGAGCGACATCGGCACGCGGCTCGCCTGCGGCAGCGCCTCCTGCGCGCGCGCCGCGCCCACCAGGTCGAGGGCGACGCGCTTGACCTTGTGGAGCCCCACCAGCCCCATCAGCTCCCCCATGGGCTCCTTGAGGCGCTGCTGCCAGTCGCGGGGGAGAGAGGCGCTGAGGGCCTGCCACTCGTCGGCGAGCGAGGGGCGCGGCGCGGGCGGGGGGGCGCTGAGGGGGCTGAGGAGGCGCGCGAGGAGGGCGCGGGGGTCAGCCGCTTGCGCGAGAGGGGCGCCGCGGCGCTCGTCGGCGAGGAGCGCGTCGTAGAGCCCGACGAGGGCCACCCCGAGCGCCTGGGCGGAGGCGCCGGGGGTGGCGGGGCTCACCTGCGCGGCGCGGAGGAGGAGCCACGCGGGGTGCAGGAGGCGCGGCGCGCCCTCCGCGGCGCGCTCGTAGGCGTCGAGGGCGACGAGGGCGTCATCCCAGAGCGCCTCGTCCTCAGCCGCGAGCGAGAGGGCGCGCTCAAGGAGCGCGAGGGGGCGCGCGGGCGCCTCCCGCTCAAGGCGCCCGAGGCGCTCAAGGAGCCCCTCTTGTGTCCCCAAGAGCCCCTCAGCGGGGGCGCGCGCCCCCCGCGCCCGCTCGCGCAGCTCATCGGCGAGGGGGGCGCTGAGCGCACTCAGCCAGCCGTCCAGCGGCGCCGCCGCGAGGAGGCGCTCGGCGTCTGTGAGGGCGCGCGGCGAGGGCTGCGGCGAGGGCTGCGGCGAGGGCTGCGGCGAGGGCTGCGGCGAGGGCTGCG
>VGTA01000586.1 GCA_016874875.1 Deltaproteobacteria bacterium
TGTCGTGCGGGCGCGCCACGGGGGGGGCGGCGGAGATGCCGAGCACGCGGTAGCCGTCGGCGAGGGTGGCGGGGGGCAGCGGGGCGTCGCAGGAGAGCGCGCAGAGGGGGGCGCTGAGGGCGGCGCGGAGGGGGGCGTGGAGGGCGGCGCGGAGGGCGGCGCGGAGGGCGGCGCGGAGGGCGGCGCGCGGGCGGCGGGCGCGGGGAGGGGCGGCGGGCGTGTGCGGTGACATGTGGAGATCCCCCTGAGGGCTAGAACTGCGCGCGGAGGCCCGCGCTCGCCCACGCGGGCCAAGCGGTGAGCGCCCGCGGCGCGCGCGCGTTGATGCCGAACGCGGGGTGCGACAGCTCCTCCGCGCGATAGCTGTAGAGGTTGCTCCCCTGCAGGTACGTGAGCACCCGCCACCCCGCGAACCGCCACAGGTAGTCGAGGCGCAGGTCGAGCTGGTGGCCGTCGGCGAGGCGCTCGTCGTTGGCCACCCCCGGCGCGAACGTCGCCTGCCCGCGGTCGGCGTCAAAGAGCTGCGCCGGCACCCCCGAGTACACCGCCCCACGCCAGTAACGCCAGCGCAGGTGGAGCGACAGGTCCGGCGTGAGCCGCACCCCGCCCACCGCCGACACCTTGTGCCCCTGGTCGATGTCGGCGCGGCGCATCTGCGCCCCGCTCCCCGCGGCGCCGTCGCGGACGCGGGCGTACACGAACGTGTAGGCGAGCCACCCGTAGAGCCGCCCGAGGTCGTCGTGGCGGAGCGTGAGGTCCCCGCCCGCCGAGTAGCCCTCGCCGTCGCTGCGGAGGCGCACCGTCGGGTCGGCGTCGGGGCGCAGGCGACTCTGGAGCAGGCGGTAGAAGCCGCTCAGGTCGAGCCACAGCGCCTCCGTGAAGCGCTGCTCGAGCCCCGCGGTGGCGTACAGGTGACGCTCGTGCTTGAGGCCCTTGCCGCCGATGGCGGGGTCGAGGGCGAGGGGGTTGAGGCGCTGCGTGTAGAGGCCCCCGCCCGCCTTGAGCGCCGTCCCGAACGCGGGCATGTAGCGCAGCGTGAGGCGCGGCTCGGGCGCCACCTGCGCGGTGTCGCTGAAGTAGCTCAGGCGCGAGCCCGCCACCACGTGCGCGCGCATCCAGCGCCCCTCCACCCCCGCCCACAGCCCCGGGTTGTGGGTGGCGGTGGTGTGCGCGCTCTCTAGGTCGCGCGGCGAGCGCGGCACGTCGCGCCCCGCGCCGTCCACGGGCGCGCGCAGGCCGCGCTGGCGCAGCGCGCTCCACTCCGACAGGTGCTCCACCCCCGCTAGCAGCCACAGCGGGTTGCTCAGGCGGAGCTTAAGGTGGTCCTGCGCGTGCACGCGCGTGAGCCCCTGCTCCGCCTCGGCGTCGGCGAGGCGCGTGTCGCTCAGACTCAGGTGGCCGAGCGCTACGGAGAGGGTGTGGGTGAGGCGGCGCGCGGGGTCGCGGTGGCGCCACTGCGCGTGCGCCTGCGCCCCGCGCTGCGCCTGCCCCCCCGCCCCGCGCGCGCTCGGTAGGGCGGGGTCCGGGACCCCGCTCGGGCGACTCCAGCCGCTCTGGTGCGCCACCACCACCGCGTCCACGGAGTCGCGCGCGTCGGAGTAGCTCAAGCGGACGTGCGCGTCCTGCCCCTCTGGAATCTGCGGCCCGTAGGTGAGCGCGGACGAGGCGCCGAGCTGCTTGAGCCACAGGCGCATGGTCTGCGCGCGGGCGCCGCCCGAGAGCGTGAGGCGCGGGCGCAGGGGGCCGCCGAGCGTGACGCCGGCGTCGTAGGGGTTGAGGTCCACCTCCCCCGACAGCCCCTCCGCGGGGGCGGGCGCGAGCTTGAGGTCCACCAGCCCCGCGCCCACGCGCCCCGCCTCGAGCCCGTACTCCGTCTGCACCTGCGCCTGCCCGAGCGCCGCCGCCGGCAGCAGCGTCCGCCCCCCCCCGAGGTGCTGCGCCGCGAGCAGCGGGCTGCCGAGCAGGTACACGCCGCCTCCCTCCACGCCGCGGAAGCCCATCTTGCCCATGTCGAGCGGCGGGCGGTACACCCCGGCGAGCTCCCGCGCCGCCTCCAGCGCGTCGCCGTCCACCCCCGCGAGACTCTTGACCTCCTCCGCGCTCAGGTCGTGGCGCGTGGGCACGCGCGGCGGCACGTGCTGCCCCGCCTGCTCGCGCGCGGCGAATGACAGCGGCCGCAAGAACAGCCGCGTGAGCTCCCGCCGCCCCGGCTCCACCCGCAGCGACTCGCGCGCCTGCCCGTAGCCCTCAGCGCGCGACAGCAGGCGCGCGAGCCCCTGCGGCACCCCCACGAACTCAAAGCGCCCGTTGGCGTCGGTGGTGGCGGTGTGCGCGAAGCCCTCGAGCTGCACCTGCGCGCCCGCCACGGGCCGCTTGGTGCCCCGCTCGAGGACCTGCCCCTCTAGGCGCCCCGTGGGCCCCACCACCGGCGGCAGCGTCTGCGTGGCGGCGGTGGGGGCGGCGGTGGCGTGGCGCTGCGCGCGGCTGTGGATGCTCACGCCGAGCACGTCCGTCGCGTCGGGCCCGGCCCCGAAGGCGCTCATGGAGGCCCGCGCCGCCTCTCGCTCCTCCGTGGCGCGCAGCCCCGCCGTCGCCTCGACCTCCCCCCGCCGCGCCAGCTCCGCCTGCAGCTGCTCCTCGGTGAAGCGGAAGAGGTACACCACGCGCATCTGCACCTCAATCCCGTCGACGGTGGGCGGCTTGAAGAGGAGGCCGGGCGCCGCGGCGAGCGCCTCCTCCTCAAACCCGTAGCCGCTCGGGTGCGCCTCGCGCACCGCCGCCTCCCGCACGCGCCCGTCCTCGCCCACGGTGAGCTGCAGAATCACCTCGCCCACGGCGCCCGCCTTGACCGCCTGCTCGGGGTAGCGCGGCGCGGGCTCGTGGAGGAGCTCGACGGCGCCCTCCTCGGCGCGCGCGACGCGGGCAAGGAGGCTGAGCGGGAGGGCAAGGGCGAGGGCGAGGGCGAGGGCGAGGGCGGGGGCGCGGCGGCGTGGGGTGCGGCGCGCCGTGGGGGGCGCGGGGGGGCGATGGGGTGCCAAGGGCGCTCCTTGCTCATGAGGGCGGCGTGAGGGCGGCGCACAGGATAGACGACTCAGGCGCAGAGTGGAAGCGCCTGTGTAGAGACGTGGCGTGGCGTGGCGTGGCGTGGCGCGGCGCGGCGTGGCGCGGGCTAGGTAGGGCGCGCGGCCCCTAGCGCTCGACGCGCGTGAAGCCGAGGCGGAGCGACAGCGTGAGCGGCAGCGTGAAGGGCGTCT
>VGTA01000587.1 GCA_016874875.1 Deltaproteobacteria bacterium
AGCCCCAACCCGAGCGCATTGCTCCACGCCTCTCCGCTGTTGCCGCGCCTCTTTGACATCATCCGCAAGGCGCTCTCCGCTCACCCAGGCGGCCTGCCCCTCGTGAACCTCGCCGCGCGCCTCAACAACGAGGTCGGCGCCTACTGGTATCAGCCGCTTGGCTTCAAGAAGCTGCTGAACGCCCTCTACGCGCTCAACAACCTGAGCCCCTCCCCGCTGCTCACCCTGCAGCCCACAGGCGCAGGAGACTACCTCGCGCTCCCCCCGCCGCCCGTCATACTCCCGCCTGCGCCAGCGGCGCCCGCGCCCTTAGCCAACCCTTCTCTCACTGATGCGCCGCCGCAGCCCTCGGCGGAGGAGGCCACCGCGCTGCTGTGGGGCTTCCTGTCACATGGGGCGTACGCGAAGCTCCCGCATATCCACCAGAAGCTCTGCGAGCGCTATCCTCACTTCAGCTACAAGGCGCTCGGCTACTCCAAGCTGCACATCTATCTCTCCTCGCTCTCCGCGCTCGACCTCGACCTTAGCACCCCTAACCAGGCGCGCCTCCGCTCGCCGAGCGCCCCAGCGTCGCTCCTCAGTGGCTCATAGAGCCCACACAGCCCACACAGCAGATGACCACGCACACACCCCTGATGTCCCAAAGACGCAGCCCCTCTGCCGTGAGCCACACGCCGTGAGCGCCGAGATCCAAGCCGAGCTCCACGCCGCCCGCGCCGAGCTCGCCCGCGCCGCCGCCGCCGTGAGCGCGGCGCTTGAGGCGGTGGAGCGCCTAGCGCGGCGCGTGGAGGAGGGGGCGGGCGAAGTGGCTGCTAACGAAGTGGCTGCCACCTCACCCCCCGCGCTTGACGAAAAGGCTGCTGACGAAAAGGCTGCCACCTCGCCCCCCGCCCTCAGCGCCCCCGTCGACCTCAGCGACCCCGCCCTCGCCCCGCTCCTCGCGCTCCTCGCCGCCAAGAGCATACAGGTCAAGACGCTCCCCGCCCCCGAGGAGGGCGACGAGCACCTCACGCACATCGCCCTGCTGATGGGCGAGCGGTACGCCGCCATCCGCACCTTCTACCAGCGGCTCAAGAGCACCCTCGGGAGCGGGCACCCGCTCACGCTCCACCTCGCCGACGAGCCCCAGGAGCACGTGACCGCCACCTGCCAGCTCGCCACCGACCTGCACAACCTCGCCTTCCTGAGCGACTACAAGTACCGGCGCTCGCCGCAGTACCTGCTGCACGCCCGCGTCAACCGCCTGCCGAGGGCGCTCAACTTCCTCGCGGGGGGCTGGCTAGAGCGGTACGCCGCCGCGCTCGCCGCGCGGATCGCCGCGCGGCGGCTCAGCGAGCGCGGGGCGCTGGGGCTCCCGCCGCTGCGCGCCGCGCTGCTCAAGAACCCGCAGATCACGCTGCCCAACGGCGACGACTTTGAGCTCGACCTCGTGCTAGAGGCGGGGGGCGAGGCGGTGTGGGTGGAGCTCAAGACGGGCGACTACCAGCGGCACGTGGCCAAGTACTCGCGCATGAGCGAGCTGCTCGCCCTGCCCCCGCGCCGCGCGCTGATGGTGCTCACCGACGTGAGCCCGCAGGTGTGCGCCTCGCTCTCAAGCGTCTTTCAGATGCGGGTGCTCAGCGTCGAGGAGCTGCCCGCCGCCCTCGAGGAGGCCCTGTGCGAGCTGCTCCCCCCCCGCTGACCCCCCCCGCCCCCCGCCGCCCCGCCCTGCACGACAGCTGGCGAGAGGCCGTGGGGGGCGTGCTGCAGAGCCCGCCGCTGCAGGCGCTGCGCGCCTTCCTCGTGGAGGAGCAGCGCCAGCACGCCACCTACCCGCCCAACAACGAGATTTTCGCCGCCCTCAACGCCACGCCCCTGCCGAGCGTGCGCGTGGTGCTCTTGGGCCAAGACCCCTACCACGGCGCGGGGCAGGCGCACGGGCTGTCGTTCTCAGTCCGCCGCGGCGTGCGCCCGCCGCCGTCCCTCGAAAACATCTTCCGCGAGCTCCACAGCGACCTCGGCGTCCCCCCGCCCCCGCACGGCGACCTGAGCGCGTGGGCGTCGCGCGGGGTGCTCCTGCTCAACTCGTCGCTGACGGTGCGCGCGGGGCAGGCGGGGTCGCACCGCGGGCGTGGGTGGGAGGTCTTCACGGACGCGGTGATCAGCGCGGTGAGCGCGCGCCGTGAGGGGGTGGCGTTTGTGTTGTGGGGGCGTCACGCGCAGGAGAAGCGCCCGCTGGTGGATGAGCGCCGTCATCTGGTGGTGGCGAGCGCGCACCCGTCCCCTTATTCGGCGGACCGGGGGTTCTTTGGGTCTCGGCCGTTTTCTCGGGTGAATGCGTATTTGGTGGGGCGGGGGGAGGGGGGGGTGGAGTGGGCTCTATCTTCTTAGGCTGATTTGATCGTGTTTTATTGTGTATTTTGCTTTGTAATCATCATTCATTTGGAATGATCTTGTGACTCGAATCTATCCACTTGATTTTTATATCCACATCTAAATCCGCCCTAAAAGCAAGCTCCTGATAATCAAATGGGGCATCCAAAGCATGAATCATTCGGTGAATATTAGGAGAAACCAAAATGAGGTTACTCATCTCATCTTCTCCGCCTCTGCTCAACCATTGAATATGATGAGCTTCGCACAAATCCCGACCGAACTCCGCTCTCGGATTCCATCCAGATATTTGACAACGCCCATCATACATATCTTTCAGCTGTGTCACCAAAACGCCTCTGCGCGTTCTAGATTTCGTCAATAAATATTGACGACGCGCCTCGCTCATAGATGTATTGAAACCAAGATCAGAACTCAAGCCCGATAAAACAAAATCATCTTGACGCTCCAATATATCTTCGGGAAGAAGTTGCGCTCTTGGCTCTACTTCAAAATCCTTAGACCATTCCAAAAGAGCTAAATGCTGATCTTCTCCAATCACCCTCACCGCCGCATTTCCCTGAAATGCTTGCCCAAGCGGCGTTGAATCTTGACCTGTCGCTAAAGGAAAGCCTCTGATTAAAGGAGTGATGTTTGGCTGACCCACAACTCTAAAGTACCTTGATCGCTCCAAATCGCCATATACGCGATAAAGCCCATATCTAAATCCATCTGGATTTTTTGTTTTTCCATGACATACAAGTCGTGCGGCTAAAACATAAAAAAGTGCTCCATTCGGTTGCACAAAACGAGTAAAAGCCCACAATGAATCACCTTTTTCAATCTGATGCAAAACAGGAGACTTTTGATTGAGGTGAAATCCAACGCCCATATCCAAATCG
>VGTA01000588.1 GCA_016874875.1 Deltaproteobacteria bacterium
CCCTCGCCGCCCGCCCCACCCGCGCGCAGCCCGCCGCCCCCGCCGCCGCCCCCGCCGCCGCCGCTGCCCCCGCCGCCGCCGCCGCCGCCGCCGCCGCCGCCGCCCCCGCCACTCCTGCCGGCGAGTGGCGGCACAGCCACTTGTTTGCGCTCCGCTACAACCCCTGGGGCCTCCAAGACGAGTCCACGCTCGGCTACCAGCGCAACCTCCGCGGCCTCTACGGGGCCAGCGAGGACAGCAAGCTCTTTGGGAAGACGTACGTGACGGCGGGGGTGATCGGGCGCGTGAGTCCGCAGTTCGCGCAGGTGGGCGGGTTTGTGAAGGCGCTCCCGATCGCGGTCCTGGAGCTGCAGGCGAGCGGGGTGCGCACGGCGCCGCTCACGGACGCGGCGGCGGTGCGGCAGAAGTCGTACTACACGCCGGGCACCCTCGCGGCCCTCAACCTCACCCAGCCAGGCGCCGCGGACGCCATCCTCACCGCCGGCTGGCAGATCAACCTCCAGGCGCGCCTCCAGCTCAAGGTGGGGAACGTGGCGGTCCGCAATACGAATCTCTGGACGATCTTTCGCCTTGAGGAGGAGGGGAGCACGGGCACCTTCTTTGATCAGACTCTCGACGTGATCACCCCCTTTAAGAGCGTGGTCTACCAGAACGACACCGACCTCCTGTGGTCCGATGACTCCAAGCCGTGGGTGGTGGGGATGCGCGGGACGTGGGTGCGCCCGCTGAGCGACGGCACCGACTCGATCACCCGCGTGGGCCCCATGTTCGCCTGGAAGTTCGGCGCGGTGCCCCCCGCGCCCAACGCCAACGCCCACGCGCTCGTGGTCCTGTCGCAGTGGCACGTGAGTCACCGCACGCGCGCAGGTCAAGAGATGAGCCAGGGCATCCCGTATTTCGCGGTCATCTACTCCTTGACGGGCGGCCTCTGAGCGCAGGCGCAGGGCGCGCGGGGAGCGCGACCGAGGGGCGCGCGGGGCATCTCTGAGGGCGCCTCCACCCCCCCGCGAGTCTCACCCATGCGCCACCTCGCCCTCGCCGCCCTCGCCACCCTCGCCGCCCTCGCCGCGTGCAGCGCCCCCCTCCCCAACCGCGCCCCCACCGGCGAGGCGCTCCCCGAGGTCCGCGGCGAGGCGCTCGACGGGCGGGCGTGGACCCTGCCGCGCGACTGGCGCGGCGAGCCGGTGGTGGCGGTCTTGGGCTTTGTGCAGGACAGCCAGTTCGATATAGACCGCTGGCTCATCGGCCTCGACATGACCCAGACGGCGGCGCGCGTCTATGAGGTCCCCACCATCCGCGGCCTCGCCCCGCGCGTGTTCAGCGCCAAGATCAACGAGGGCATGCGCGGCGGCATCCCGCGCGCCCTCTGGGGCGGCGTCATCACCGTCTACGCCGACGGGGAGCGCCTGCAGCGCTTTACGGGCTCCGAGCGCCCCCGCAACGCGCGCGTCCTGCTCCTCGACGCGGAGGGCGTGGTGCGCTACTTCAACGATGAGGGCTTCTCGGTGGGGGGGCTCAACGCTCTGCGCGCGGCTCTGGCGGGGCTGGGGGGGGTGAAGGGCGGGGCGCAGGGCGAGTAAATAGGAAGTAGTTCCGCTTTGGGCTTCGGCGCGCGCTCGATGGCGCTGTGCTCGATGGCGCTGTGCTCGATGGCGCTGTGCTCGATGGCGCTGTGCTCGATGGCGCTGTGCTCGATGGTGTTGCGCGAGGTGGCGATTTGCGGTTATATGTAGCGGACTTCCCCACCCCCTCTCCCCCAGCGAGGCCCCCATGAGCGACCCCACGCGCCCTCCCCTGCACATTATCCGCGTCTCCCACAAGCACCTCACCCGCTGCGACGACTGCGGGCGCCACGTCAGCCTTGAGGGCGAGGCGCGCGAGACGCTGCGCCGCGCCGACATCGCCGCGCAGGCCTGCCCCTTCTGCGGCGCCGCCCTCGCCCGCGGGCGGGACGAGGCGCGCCCGGTGGCGGTGGCGGCGCGCGGCCTCGGGCGGCGCTCGTCGCGCCTGACGGCGGGGCTGCTGGCGGCGACCGCGGCGCTCGCGGGCTGCCCTGAGGAGGAGCCGGTGGACCCGGGCGTGGGCGGCGCGCAGCAGGCGGGCGCGCAGCAGGCGGGCGCGCAGCAGGCGGGCGCGCAGCAGGCGGGCGCGCAGCAGGCGGGCGCGCAGCAGGCGGGCGCGCAGCAGGCGGGCGTGATGCAGACCCCCGACATGGACATCGCCATGCCTGAGTACGGCGTGTTCCCGCAGCCCGACATGGACCCCGCCATCCCCCCCTACGGCGTCTTCCCCGACGACCAGGGCGTGGCGCCCGCCCCCGACATGAGCCCCGGCGTGGAGGCCTACGGCGTGTTCCCCGCCTCGGACGCCGAGCCCCCTGCCGGCGGGGCGCAGGGCGGCGCGGGGAACGGGGGCTGACGGTGTCGCTCCCCGTCGAGGACCCCACCCGCTTCCGTCGCTCGGTGCGCGCCGAGGACCCCCGCGACATCAAGCCGCGCTACTGCGTGTGGGAGATCACGCTCGCCTGCGACCTCGGCTGCAAGCACTGCGGCTCGCGCGCCGGCAACACGCGCCCGCACGAGCTCACCACGGCGCAGTGCCTTGAGGTGGTGGCGCAGCTCAAGGAGGGGGGCTTCACCGAGGTCACCCTCATCGGCGGCGAGGCGTACCTGCGCGAGGACTGGGACGTGATCGCCGCCGCCATCACCAAGAGCGGCATGAGCTGCTCCATGGCCACCGGCGGGCGCGGCATGGACGCGGAGCGCGTGCGGCGCGCGGAGGACGCGGGGCTGAGCCACATCTCCTTCTCCATCGACGGGCTCGAGGCCACCCACGACGCCCAGCGCGGCGTGCAGGGCTCGTGGCGCGCGGCGGTGGAGGGCATGGAGCGCGTGGCGAAAAGCCGCATGAATCTGGGCATGAACAGCCAGCTCAACCGCCTCTCCGCCCCGGAGCTCCCCGCCCTCGCGCAGCTCCTCGTGGACATGGGCGGCAAGGGCTGGCAGATGCAGCTGACGGTGCCCATGGGCCGCGGCGCCGACCGCCCCCGCCTGCTCCTTGAGCCCTATGAGCTGCTCGACCTGTTCCCGCTCCTCGCGTGGGTCAAGACCGAGCGCCTCCGCCCGCACGGCGTGGGCCTCTTCCCGGGCAACAACGTGGGCTACTTTGGACCCTATGAGGAGGTGCTGCGCTATGGCGGGCAGGTGGGGAGTCACTGGACGGGCTGCCACGCCGGGCG
>VGTA01000589.1 GCA_016874875.1 Deltaproteobacteria bacterium
GAGGCGCCGGGGGGGGCGGGGCGCTGGCGCTTCACGCTCACGCAGGTCCCCGCCGGGCGCTACCGCGCCACCGCCTTTGAGGACTCCGACGGCGACGGGCGCCTCACGCCCTGCGCGCCGCCGCCGCCCCCCGCCCTCGACCCGCCGAGCGCGCTGGCGGCGGAGCGCGCCCCCGTCGCCGACTCGCCCGCCGACCCGCCCGCCGACCCGCCTACCGCCCCGCCCGCCGACCCGCCCGCCGACCCCCTCGCGCCCCTGCTGCTCAGCCCGCCCGCCCCCCTCAGCGTGGGCGCCGACCGCGCGCTCAGCGAGGGGCGCGAGGTGCGCGTGGAGCGGGGCCTGAGCGTAGACCTCGGCGCCCCCCTCGCGCTCAGCCCCGCCCCCGGGTGCGCCGACGTCGCCCCCCTCGCTGAGGCGCCCTCGGGGGGGCGGGTGGCGCTGCGGGGGCGCGTGGAGGTCACCGAGGAGCTCCTCGAGGCCCTCTACGCCGCCGACGGGGCGCTGTGGGTGGGCGCGGGCGCGCCCCTCGCGCTCCGCCTGCGCCGCGGGGCGCCGCTGATGGACGCGGAGGCGCTGGCGCTCAGCGGCGGGCGCTTCACGCTCCTCGCCCCCGCCGACCTCACCGCGCGCCTCGAGCCGCTCACCGTGTGGCTCGACCAGGGGGGCGACGGGCTGCTGGTGCCCTGCGACGACCCGCACGACCCCGGCACCGACGCGCGCTGGTGGCGCGGCGACGCGCTCGCCTTGCTCCCCGAGGGGGCCCCCGAGGCGCCCGCCCCCCTCGCCCTCACGCTCACCCTCACGCGGCGCTGCGAGGCGCCGCTGGCGGTGGTGAGCGGGGAGGTGCAGGCGAGCCTCTCGGTGGAGGGGTGGGCGCCGCGCCCGCTCATCTTGTCGCGCGAGGACCTCTTCACCGGCGCGGTGACGCGGACGTCGCTGGCGTGGCTGAGCGCCAGCGACCTGCAGGGGAGCGCCCTGCGCTTTGAGCGGCGCGTCCCGCCGGGCGCCTACGCCTACTCCGCCCACCTCGACCAGGACCTCGACGGGGCGCCCACCCCCTGCGGGGCGCGGCGGCTCGGGGACCAGTTCGCGGTGGGCGAGGAGGCGCTCGTCAGCGCGCGGGCGGGGCAGGCGCGCGGCGACCTCACCCTGCGCCTCGCCGCCACCCCCTGCCCCAACCTCAGCGCCACCGTCGTCGTCCCCCTCGACGCAGCCGCGCGCGCCCTCGCCCGCGAGGGCCTCTGCCCTCCTGGGCAGGCGCTCGCGCGCCTCGAGAGCGCCGGCGAGCTGCTGCTCAACCGCTGCGTGCCGTGGGGCGACGACGGCGCCCTGCGCCTGCCGGGGCTCTACGCCGGCCCCCACCGCCTGCGCCTCTGCGCGTCGAGCGCGCCGGCGCTGGGGGCGGCGGCGGGGTGCGCGCGCGCGGCGTTCGTGGGGGGCGAGGCGCTCCTCGACGTCCGCGAGGGCCCCGCGCAGGAGGCGCAGATCCGCTTGTCAGCGCGGTGCGCCTGCCCCTAAGGTCCGCGCGCCCTCGCCCCCCGGAGTCCCAGATGAGCACCGTCGCCCTGCAGCGCGTCATGACGCGCATGCTCTTCGACCCCACCTTCGCGCGCGCCGTGTACGCCGACGCCGCCGGCGCCCTCCGGGGCGTGGACCTCAGCGACGCCGAGCGGGCGCTGCTCACGCGCCCCGACCCCCGGCGCTGGCGCGCCGACGCCGAGCGCCCCCACCGCGCCCTCGAGGCGCTGCTCGCCCACCTCCCCGTCACCCTCGCGCTGCGCGCCACCCTCGGCGGCGAGGCGCGGGGGCTGCTCGACTTTTTCGCCAGCGGCGCCTTCCACGAGGCGATCATGTCGCGCGCCCTCCTCTCCGACTCCTTCGCCGCCTGGGTCGCCGCCGCCCCGCCCCTGCGCGACGCGGCGTGGGGCGCGCCGCTCGCCGCGCTCGAGGCCGCCTGCGCCGCCCTGCGCGCCGCCCCGCTCCCCGCCGCCGCCCTCGCCCCCGCCCCGCCGCCCCCCCTCGAGGCCCTGCACCCCGCCCGCCCCGCCCGCCTCGGCGCCCGCGCCCGCCTCCTGTGGCTGCCGGCGGGCGCCGTGGCGCACCTCGAGGCCGCGCGCGCCGCCCTGGCGGGCCGCGGGCCGCTGGCGGCGCTCGCCCCCCTCGACGCGCACGCCCTCGGCGGCGAGGAGGCGCTCGCCCGCCTCTGCGCCCCCCGCTCCGCGCGCCCCCCCCTCTGCGCCGTCAGCGTGCGGGGCGCCGCGGAGAGCGCCGCGGAGGGCGCCGCGGAGGGCGCCGTGGAGGGGGTCCTCATCGAGCGCGGGCCGGACGGCGTGGGCGTCTCGGCGCTCCCCCCCGCGCTCGCCGCCCTGCTCGGGCGCGCCGCCGCCGGCGCCGCGCTCGGCCAACTCCTCAGCGCCGTGGAGGCAGCGGGGGTGAGCGCGGAGGGGGCGCGCGAGGTGGTGGGGGGGCTGGCGGCGGAGGGCCTCGTGGCGCTCGGCGACTAGCGGCGCGCCCGCGCGCCCCGCCGCTCAGGTCCGCGCGTGCGGCTTGAGCGACACGGCGCCGCGCTTGTTGACGTGCGCCTCAAAGCGCACGTCCAGCGCCCCCGTCTTGTCGATAAAGCGCTGACGCGCGTCGTTGAGCTGCTCCACGAAATCCTCAAAGGGCGGCACGCGGGGGGCCTCCTCGTGGGCGCGCTTGAGGTCACAGTAGGCGCGATAGACCTCCTGGTAGTGCTCGAGGCGCGCCTGCCGGCGCTGGCGGGCGCGCGCCCCCCAGTCGATGGGGCCCTCCGGCTCGGGCGCGGGCTCGGGCTCAGGCGCGGGCGGGGGCTCCGAGGCAGCGGGGGGCGCGGGCTCTAGCTCGGGCTCAGGCAGCTCGTAGCTGGGCGCGGGGGGCGGCGCGGTGGTCTCGAGCGACGAGTCGCGTGATGAGTCAAGCGGCGAGTCGAGCACGTCGTCATCGAGCGGCGAGTCGAGCGCGTCGTCATCGAGCGACGAGTCGAGCGACGAGTCGAGCGCGTCGTCATCGAGCGACGAGTCGAGCGACGCGTCGAGCGACGCGTCGAGCGACGAGTCGAGCGAATCCTCCAGCGGCGCCTCGACCTCGCCCTTCGGCGCCGCGCGAGAGAGCAGGGGCGCGGAGGTGGCCGCAGGGGCGTAGAGGGGCGCGGGGGCGGGGACGACGGCGTCGATCTCGAGGAGCGAGAGCAGGTCGCTGAGCGTCGCGA
>VGTA01000590.1 GCA_016874875.1 Deltaproteobacteria bacterium
CCCCTGCGGCGCCCCCCCCGCCAGGTACTCCGGCGCGCACACGGGCGCCCCCTCCACGCTCACGCAGCGCGAATCCGCCGGGCAGGACGTCTGCAGGCAGGGGTCGGGGCCGCAGGCGCCGGCGGCGCAGGACTCGCCGGCGGGGCAGGAGACGGCGGCGCACGGGTCCGCCGCGCACGCCCCCGCCGCGCAGCGCTCCCCCGCCGGGCACGCCACCCCCGCGCAGCCGTCCGCCACGCACACCCCCGCCGCGCAGCGCTCCCCCGCCGGGCACGCCACCCCCACGCAGGTGGGGAAGCACTGCCCGCCGCGGCAGCCCTCCGTGGCGCCGCAGCGCGCGAGCTCGCAGTCGTCGGGGACGCACGCCCCCTCCACGCACACCTTGCCGCGCTCGCAGCCCTCCGTCACGCACGACCCCGGCGCGCACTCCCCGAGGCGGCAGTACGCGCCCGCCGCGCACGTGACGCCGGCGCACAGGTCCACGCAGCGCCCCCCCTCGCACACCTCAAAGGCGCGGCAGGCGCTGCACGGCTGCGGGGCGCACACCCCCTCCACGCACTCAAAGCCCACGGGGCACTCGAGGTTCGGGCACAGCTCCCCGCACACCCCGCGCACGCAGCGCGTGCCCTCGGGGCACAGCGCCCCCTCGTCGTTGACGCCGTCGCAGTCGTCGTCGAGCGCGTTACACACCTCGGGGGACTCCTGCGGCGCCGGGCAGGCCGACCACGCGCCGCGCTCGCACAGCTGCGTGCCGCCGCCGCAGGGCGTCTGACACACGCGCGCGAGCCCCTCATCGAGGAGGCCGTCGCAGTCGTCGTCGAGCGCGTTGCAGGTCTCCTCGCGGGGGGCGGGGGCGGAGCAGCCCTCCCAACACCCCTCCACGCACGCCTCGGTCCCCTCCCCGCAGCCGCCGCCGCAGAGGCGCGTGAGCCCCTCGTCCACCGCCCCGTCGCAGTCGGAGTCCACGCCGTCGCACAGCTCCTCGGCGGGGGCGGGGGCGCTGCACGGCTCAAAGCGCCCGCCCGCGCAGCGCTCCACGCCGAGCCCGCAGGCGCTCTGGCAGCTGCGCGCGATGGCCTCGTCGGCGGGTCCATCGCAGTCGTTGTCCACGCCGTCGCACACCTCCACGAGGGGCGCGCGCACATCGCACGCCGCCCACGCGCCGCGCTCGCAGCGCTGCGTGCCCACCCCGCAGGCGCCCTCGCAGGGGCGGGCGAGGCCCTCGTCCACGAGCCCGTCGCAGTCCTCATCGCGCTCGTTGCACACCTCCGCTGTGGGCTGCGCCCCCGTGCACCCCACCCACGCGCCGCCGAGGCAGAGCTCCTCGCCCGCCTGCCCGCAGGCGCCGCCGCCGCAGGCGCGCGCGAGCGCCTCGTCGATGCGCCCGTCGCAGTCGTTGTCCACCCCGTCGCAGGACTCCGCGGCGGGCTCGGGGGCGCTGCAGGCGGTGAAGGCGCCGCCCACGCAGAGCGACACGCCGGCGCCGCAGAGGGTGCGGCAGGCGACGCCGAGCGCCTCGTCGGTGACGCCGTCGCAGTCGTTGTCGCGCCCGTCGCAGGACTCCACCACCGGGGGCGGCGTGTCGCAGACGCCCCACGCCCCGGCGGCGCACACCTGCTCCGACGCGCCGCAGGCGTCCGAGCAGGCGCGGCGCAGCTCCTCGTCGAGGCGCCCGTCGCAGTCATCATCAAAGTTGTTGCACGCCTCCGGGCGCGGCTCGCGGGTGCTGCAGCCGAGCCAGGCGCCCACCACGCAGCGCTCCTCGCCCACATCGCCGCACTCGCCGCTGCAGGCGCGCGTGAGGCGCTCGTCGATGTAGCCGTCGCAGTCGTTGTCCACCCCATCGCAGGACTCCGCGGCGGGCTCGGGGGCGCTGCAGGCGGTGAAGGCGCCGCCCACGCAGAGCGACACGCCGGCGCCGCAGCCGGTGCGGCAGGGGACGCCGAGCGCCTCGTCGGTGGCGCCGTCGCAGTCGTTGTCTCGCCCATCGCAGGCCTCCGCCGCCGGCAGGGGCGTCTCGCAGCGCCCCCACACGCCCTCAGCGCAGGCCTGCTCGGCGGCGCCGCAGGCGTCGGCGCAGGCGCGGCGGACCTCCTCGTCGAGGCGCCCGTCGCAGTCGTCATCAAAGTTGTTGCACGCCTCCGGCGAGGGGGCGCGCGTGGTGCAGCCGAGCCAGGCGCCCACCACGCAGCGCTCCTCGCCCACATCGCCGCACTCGCCGCCGCAGGCGCGCGTGAGGCGCTCGTCGATGTAGCCATCGCAGTCGTTATCCACCCCGTCGCACACGTCCGGCGAGGGCGTGGGCGCCGAGCAGCCCCCAAAGGCGCCGCCCTCGCAGCTCGCCACGCCGCCGCCGCACTCGGTGCGGCAGGCGGCGAGGAGGCCCTCATCGAGGCGCCCGTCACAGTCGTTGTCCACGCCGTCGCACGCCTCCGCCTGCGGGGGCGGGGCGTCGCAGCCCACAAACGTGCCCGCCGCGCAGCGCGCCACGCCCGCCACGCCGCAGCCGTTGGCGCAGGGGCGGGTGAGCGCCTCGTCGGTGACGCCATCGCAGTCGTCATCCACGTTGTTGCAGGACTCCACGCGCTGCGGCGGGGCGGTGCAGCCCACCCACGCGCCGCCCACGCACACCTCCGCCCCCTCCCCGCAGGCGCCGCCGCACGAGCGCACGAGGCCCTCATCCACGGCGCCGTCGCAGTCGTTGTCCACGCCGTCGCACACGTCCGCCGAGGGCGTGGGCGCCGAGCAGAGGCCGAGGGCGCCGCCGGCGCACTCGCGCACCCCCTCGCCGCACGCCGTGGCGCAGAGCGCCGTCACGCCCTCATCCACGCGCCCGTCGCAGTCGTCGTCGCGCCCGTCGCACAGCTCGGCGGGGCGCCCCACGAACAGCCCCTGCACGAGCACGAGGGTGTCCTCAAAGTCGTTGTCGCCGCCGCGGAACAGGTCCTCAAAGCCAAAGTAGAACGAGTTGGCGAAGGTGCGCGAGCGGTAGACGAGGTGATGGATGTAGGGGTTGGTGGGATTCTCGAACGTGTTGAGGCGCGGCTCCGAGAAGTACACGTAGCCCTGCCCGTCGTTCTGCGCGCAGTTGGTGTTGCGCGCCGCCCCGCCGTTGGTGCGCCCCTCGGGGGTGATGAGGAAGAAGCCGATGGGGCCGCCCTTCCAGTTGGGGTTGCCGCAGAAGTTGACGGTGGCGGTGATGTAGGGGTTGCGCGGCTCCACCGC
>VGTA01000591.1 GCA_016874875.1 Deltaproteobacteria bacterium
CGCCGCCCCCGCGCTCGCCCCCAACGCCCTCTCCGACACGCTCTCCGACACGCTCTCCAACCCCCTCTCCACCGCGCTCTCCGCCGACGCCTCCGCCGCCCCCGACATCTACGGCATCAGCCGCTGGGGCGCGGAGCTCCTCACGGTCTTGCCGAGCGGGCGCATCGGCCTGCGCAACCCCCTCGCGCCCACCGACGCGCCCACCGACCTGCTGTCGATCGTGGAGAGCCTCAACGAGCGCGGCATCTCCTCGCCGCTGCTCTTGCGCGTGGAGCAGTTCCTCGGGCACCGCATGCAGCGGCTCAACGAGGCCTTCCTCGCCGCGATTCGGGCCACGGGCTACGAGGGGCGCTATCGGGGGGTGTTTCCGGTGAAGGTGAATCAGCAGGCGCAGGTGGTGGACAGGATCGTGGAGTACGGGCGGCCGTATGATTTTGGGCTCGAGGTGGGCTCCAAGCCAGAGCTCCTGATCGCGCTGGCGCACTCGCTGTCGCCGGACGCGGTGATCATCTGCAACGGGATCAAGGACGCGGAGTTTATCCGCCTCGCGCTGCTCTCGCAGCGCCTGGGGTTCAAGACGATCTTGGTGCTCGAGAGCCCCAAGGAGCTGGCGCTGGTCTTTGAGGAGTCGGAGCGCCTCGGCATCCGCCCGCTCCTCGGCATCCGCATCAAGCTCACGCGGCGGGTGAGCGGCAAGTGGGCGCTGTCGAGCGGCGACCGCAGCTCGTTCGGGATGACGATCTCGCAGGTGATGGAGGTGGTGGATGAGCTCCGCGCGCGCAGCTACCTCGACTGCCTCATCTTGCAGCACTCGCACCTCGGCAGCCAGATTCCTCACATCATCGAGATTCGTCACGCGGTGCGCGAGGCGTGCACGTTCTTCTTGGAGCTCCGCCGCGAGGGGGCGCCGCTGCGCTACCTCGACGTGGGCGGGGGGCTGGGGGTGGACTACACGGGCGAGAACAGCGCCACGCCCAACTCGGTGAACTACTCGCTCGAGGAGTACTGCACCAACGTGGTGGAGACGGTGAAGCTGGCCCTCGATGAGGTGGGGGAGGCGCACCCGCACATCGTGACCGAGAGCGGGCGGGCGTGCGTGGCGCACTCGTCGATGTTGATCTTTAACGTCCTCGAGGTGACGCGCTACGACAGCCCAGAGCCCGTGGTGGAGGTGGAGGGCGACCACGAGATGATCCGTCACATCTTGGCGGTGCAGCGCTATCTAGCGCCGATGCGCTTGCAGGAGTGCTTTAACGACCTCACGTATTATCGCGATGAGCTGCGGGCGCTGTTCCGTCGCTCGCAGGTGGGGCTGCGGCAGGTGGCGCGCGGGGAGCGGGCGTATCTGTATATGATCAACCGCCTCAAGGCGGTGGCACAGACGATGCGGGCGCTGCCCGATGAGCTGCGCGCCTCGCTCGACAACATGTCCGACATCTACCACTGCAACTTCTCGCTGTTCCAGAGTCTGCCCGACGTGTGGGCGATCGATCAGCTGCACCCCATCGCGCCGCTCCAGCGCCTGGGGGAGCCGCCCACCCGCTCGGGGATCTTGAGCGACATCACCTGCGACAGCGACGGCAAGGTGGACGAGTTCGTGCTCGCCGACGGGGTCAAGCAGACGCTGCCGCTGCACGAGCTCGCCGAGGGGGAGGACTACTACCTCGGGGTGTTCTTTGTGGGGGCGTATCAGGAGACGCTCGGCGACCTGCACAACCTCTTCGGTGACACCAACGTGGTGACGATCGCCCTGCGCCCCGAGGGCGGCTTTGAGCTGCTGCATGAGCAGGAGGGCGACACCATCTCGGAGGTGCTGTCGTATGTGGAGTATGACCCGCGGGCGCTGATGAACTCGTTTAAGAAGGTGGTGGAGGAGCGGGTGAATCGCTGCTCCATCACGGTCCTTGAGCGGAAGCAGCTGATGGACGCCTACAAGGACAGCATGACGGGGTACACGTACTACGAGCGCTGAGGGCTCGCGAGGGGGCGGGGCGCCTCAGCGGGCGACGTGGTGGTCGGAGTTGAGCCCCGACTCGACCTGCGTGAGGCGCGGGGCGCCCTGCGCGCGCTCGGGGGAGAGCGCGCCGCCGCCCCAGCGCCAGAGCCCGCCGTCGGCGGTGAGGGCGAAGCTGTAGCTCTCGCCCGCCGCCACGTGCACCACGCCGCTGAGCCCGGGGATGAGGCGCGGGGCGCGCGCGCTCTCCTCGTCGCCGAGTCCGAGGCGCCCGCCTGAGCCGTTGCCCCAGGCGGCGACGCGCCCGTCGCGCAGCAGGAGCAGGGCGTGGAAGTGCCCGCCCGAGACCTGCCGCGCGGGGGGGAGGGGCGCGCCGCCGTCGAGGGCGGTGACGCGCTGGGCGGCGAGGGCGTCGGGGCTCCACGCCTGGCCGTCGCCGAGGAGCCCAAAGTCGCCGCCGCCCCACGCCCAGAGGGCGCCGTCGGCGGTGAGGGCGTAGCTGGTGTGGGCGGCGGCGTCGAGGGCGACGACGCCGCTGAGGGGGGCGCCGCTCGGCGCGCTGAGGACGAGGGCGGGCTCGGCGCGCGTCTCGGCGCCGCCGTCGCCGAGCTGGCCGCGGCCGTTGCCGCCCCAGGCGGCCACGGCGCCGCTCTCGAGGAGGGCGAGGGCGTGCAGCTCGCCGGCGCTGATCTGGGCGACGCCGGTGAGGGCGGGGGCGCCGTCGAGGCCGGGGACGAGGTGGGGGACGTCGCCGGGGCCTGGGTTGAGGTCGCCCCACGCCGCCACCTCGCCGCTGTGGAGGAGCGCGAAGGCGGACTGCCCCTGCGCCGCCACGGCGCGCGCGCCGGTGAGGTGGGGGGCGCCGCCGAGGCCGCGCGCGCGCTCCACCCCGCCGCGCGGCTCTCGGTCGCCGCGCCCGAGCTCGCCGTGGCTGTTGCGCCCCCACGCCCACACCTCGCCGTGGTCGGTGACGGCGAGGGAGAAGCGCACGCCGGCCGCCACGCTGACGACGCGCCCGCTCAGGGGGGGGACGGGCGTGGGGGCGAGGACCTCCTCGGGGGCGTAGGGGGCGCCGTTGACCTGCCCCTCGTAGTTAAAGCCCCAGGCCAGCACCTCGGCGGCGGGGGCGGGGCGGGTGTTGACGGTGAGGGCGCGCGTGTTGGCGTCCTCGTTGCCCACGGCGTCCACGGCGCGGACGACGGCGATGTAGTCGCCGGGGGGGAGGTCGCGCACGGTGGCCTCGGGGGCGCCGTGGTCCCAGGCTCGG
>VGTA01000592.1 GCA_016874875.1 Deltaproteobacteria bacterium
GCGGGGGGGGGGGGGCGCGCAGGGGCGCGGGGACGCCTCCCCGCTCCTCCCTCTCGCCGCGCCCCTGGCCGCGCCGCGCGTGCGGCAGGTGGGGGGGGTGCCGCTCCTGAGCATCGAGGACCCGCGGGGCGCCCTGCGCCCCTTCTTTAGGCGGCTGGGGGAGACCGCGCGGGGCGAGCGGGTGCGCGTGCTCCACTACGGCGACTCGCTCATCGCGGGGGACTACGTGACGCGGACGGTGCGCCGCCTCCTGCAGAAGCGTTTTGGGTTTGGCGGGCAGGGGTTCTTGCTCGCGGGCAAGCCCTCGGGCTGGTATGGGCGCGCGGGGGTGCGCCTCGCCGCCTCCTCCCACTGGCGCCCGGACCGCGCCACCCGCAGCACCACCCCCGAGCGCAGCTACGGGGTGGGCGGCGTGAGCTTCCGCACGCGCGCCGCGCACGCCACGGTGACGGCGGAGGCGGAGGAGCAGGCCCGGGAGGGGCTCGACGCGCGCGTGGACACCTTTGAGGTCCACTTCTTGGCGCAGCCGGGGGGCGGGCGCTTCCGCGTGAGCTTTGGAGGGGCCTCGCAGGAGGTGAGCGCCGCGGCGGAGGGGCTAGAGCCCCGCCGCGTCACCCTCCGCGCCCCCCTCGGCCTCCACACCGGCGAGGTCCGCACCCTCGGGGGGGGCGAGGTGCGCCTCTTTGGGGTGAGTCTGGAGCGCGCGGGGGGGGGCGTGGTCTATGACGCGCTGGGGCTGACCGGCAGCCGCGCCAAGCAGCTCTTGATGTGGGATCGGGCGCACTGGGCCACGCAGGCGCGCTGGCTCGACCCCGACCTGTTTGTGCTCCACTACGGCACCAACGAGAGCGAGGACGGCGCCCTCAACATGACCACCTACGCGGGGGTCCTGCGCGACCTCATCGGTCGCCTGCGCGCGGCGAGTCCCGCGGCCGCCTGCCTGCTCGTGAGTCCCATGGACCGCGCGTACCGCGATGAGGCGTCGGGGGCGATTCGCACGCGCCCCGTCATCCCCAAGATCGTGGAGGCGCAGCGCGCCGTGGCGCGCGCGGAGGGCTGCGCCTTCTGGAGCGCCTACGACGCCATGGGGGGCGCCGGCGCGCTCAAGCGGTGGTATGAGGCCTCGCCCCCGCTCGCCGGCGGCGACCTCACCCACCCTACGGGGCGCGGCGCCAATCTCCTCGGCGCCATGCTCTTCTCGGCGCTCATCGAGGCCTACGGCGGGGGGGCGCCGTGAGCGCCCTCGGCGCCTCCTGGGCGGTCTTGGGGGAGGAGTGGGGCGCGGTGGCGCTCCGCACCCCCACGCTGCCCCCCGCCACCCACACCAACACGCACGTCCTCGGGCGGGCGGCGCTCACCCTCATCGACCCCGCCTCACCCTACCCGGAGGCGCAGGGGGCGCTTGAGGCGCTGCTCGAGGGGCGCCTCGCGGCGGCGCGCGCGGCGGGGTGGGCGGCGCCCGACGGGGGGCCGCCGCGCGTGGCGCGCGCCCTCCTCACCCACCACCACCCCGACCACGTGGGGGGCGCCGAGCGCCTGCGCGCGCGCTTTGGCGCGGAGCTGTGGGCGCACCCCCTCACGGCGGCGCGGCTGCCGTTTGGGGTGGACCGCCTGCTGCTCGACGGCGACGAGGTGCCCATAGACGGGGTGGGGGCGCGCGCCCTCGTGGCGCTCCACACGCCGGGGCACGCGCCGGGGCACCTGTGCTTCGCGCACCTCCCCTCGGCGCAGGCGATGGTGGGCGACATGCTCGCCGGGGAGGGCACCATCCTGATCGACCCCGACGAGGGCGACATGGGCCTCTACCTCGCGCAGCTCGAGCGCCTCCACGCCCTCGACCTGCGCCGCCTGTGGCCGAGTCACGGCGGCCCCCTCGACGCCGCGGAGGCGCTCCCGCGCTACCTCGCCCACCGCCGCGCCCGCGAGCGCCGCGTGCTCGACGCGCTGCGCGCGCCCGGGGGCGCGTGGCGCGCGCTCGACGAGGTGGTGGCCGCCGCCTACGCCGACGCGCCGGCGGCGGCGCGCGCGGGGGCGTGGGGCGGGGTGGCGGGGCGGGCGGCGTGGGCGCACCTCGCGCACCTCGCGCGCCAGGGGCTGGCCGCCGAGCGCCCCCCCCGCGCGCCGGGGACCCCCCCCGAGTGGCGCGCCGCCGCCCTCGCCTGCGCCCCGCCCCCCGCCCCCCCCTCCGAGCTCGCCCGCGCGCTCGACGCCCTCGCGGCGGTGATGGGGCGGCTGCGCGCGGCGTGCCCGTGGGTGGCCTCGCAGACCCTGCTCGGCCTGCGCCGCTACCTCGCGGAGGAGGCGGCGGAGGTCCTAGAGGCCCTCGAGCTCCCCCCGGGGCCGGCGGCGACGCGCGCCCACCTCGACGAGCTCGGCGACCTGCTGCTGCAGGTGGTCTTCCAGGCGCGAATCCGCGAGGAGGAGGGCGCCTTTGACCTCACCGCCGTGGCGCGCGGGCTGACCGCCAAGCTCGTGCGCCGCCACCCCCACGTCTTTGGGGACGCGCAGGCGCGCACCCCCGAGGAGGTGCGCGCGCTGTGGACGGGGGTCAAGGCGCAGGAGCGGGCGGCGCGGGCGGCGGAGGGGGCGGCGGAGGCGGCGGAGGCGGCGGCGGCGGGGGCGCCCCGCCCGCTGCTCAGCGCCGTGCCGCGCGCCACGCCGCCCCTGCTCCGCGCGGAGCTCCTCACGGCGCTCGCCGCCACCGTGGGCTTTGACTGGTCGGGCGTCGAGGGCCCCCTCGGCAAGGTGGCGGAGGAGCGCGACGAGGTCCTAGAGGCGCTCGCGCGCGGCGACCAAGCGCAGGCGGCCGAGGAGCTCGGCGACCTCCTGTTCGCCGCGCTCAACGCCTGCCGCCACCTCCAGGTGGACGCCGCCGCCGCCCTCCACGGCACCTGCGACCGTTTCGCCGCCCGCTTTGAGGGCGTGGAGCGCCGCGCGGCGGCGCGTGGGTGGGCGATGGGCGCGCTCTCGCTCGCGCAGCTCAACGCGCTGTGGGAGGAGGAGAAGCGCGCGCGTCGAGGGGGGTGAGCGGCGCCTTTCGCCTTGTCAGCCGCGCTCCGACGTGCCGTGGGACTTCGAGCCCGCCGCCGCCGAATCCAAGGCCGATGGGCTGGTGTCGAAGTTTGACCCCGAGTGGCTCATGAGCGACTCCTTCTTGTCGCGCGGGCAGGGGCGCGCGCCTCAAGGGGCGCCTCGAGGTGCCTTTGTCTTGCCTCTCGGT
>VGTA01000593.1 GCA_016874875.1 Deltaproteobacteria bacterium
GATGGGTGCCAGCCTCGTATTAAGTCCAAGCCTCGTCAAAGAAAAATTGGCACTCCCCCCACAGGGAATCTCACAATCGGCGCGCACCCATCCCGCAGGAGCCCCACCCTCAGCCGCGCAGAGGCGCCCCTAAAGAGGTCTCGAAAGACACGATACGACTCCACAAACGCCGCCAACACCCTCGGGCACCGCGCCCGGCACAGCGGGCGGGGGCGCCTGCGCTGCACGCGCGCCTCAAAGACGGGCTGCGCACACACCGCCTCCGCGCCCAAAAAACACACATCTCGCCCCCCCCTCCCCTCCCCCTCAAGCTCAAGCCCAAAATCAACACGACGCCCCACAGGCGACGCACGCCGCTCCGCCTCTGCCACCACCGTGCGTATCACCTCCTCAACGGCCTCCTCCGCCAGGCGCGCGCAGCGCCCCTGGTACTCCTCTGCGCTGAGCTCACGCCAGAAGCGGGGCGGGCAGAGGCTCACCTCAATGACTCTTGTAAAATCCTCCTCTGTGAGTCGCTGCCCGCGCTTGGTCTGGCGGGCGAAAAAGAGCGCGCTCCGGTCCACCCACCGCCCAACGGCGCGCTCTCCGCCGCACAACGGCGCCCAGCCGTGCGCCCCGGGCCAGAGGCGAGGGTGCTCAACGAGCAGCTCCTTGACCGAGTTCTTGAAGATGTACTTGAGCGCCGTGACCAGCGCCTCCTCGTCAAGGACCACGTCGCTCGCGTAGCGCCCCTCCCAGAGGTGCTCTCGCCAACCCCAAACGCGACACAGCTCTCGCGCGATGTTAGAGTTGAGGTGACACATGAACTTAGACTTAGCGTGCGCGCTGACGCTGCTGATCAGCAGATGAAAGTGGTTGCTCATAAACACATAGTGGTGCAGTTCGATCTCTCCACGCTGGCGCTCGAGGGCGCGCCCGAGGCAGCCTAGGATCAGCGCGTTCACCTGAGGACCGGGGCGCAGGAGGGCGTAGCCGTGTGTGCACCTCGTGGTGACGAAATGGGTCGCCCAGGGCTCAGGTTGGTAGCGGAGGTGACGTGACATGCTCGATTCCTCGCGCCGCGCTTCTCGGAGGGGATGAGAGATGGCGGGCGCCCCCCTTCGCCACTTTTTGAGATATGTTTCCTTGAATCTTGAAAAATCGTAGAAAATCGCCGAGCGGGCGCCTCGCCAGCGGAACGATGGTGAGGTAACTATTCTTTTAAAAAACGGACACTTAATACGAGGCTGGCACCTATCGAAGCCCCCCATCCCCCCCTCCTCCCCCCACGCCCTCATTGAAAATTCCCCCCTCTCCCCTATAATGCCGCCCACCCTCTCGCCCCCCCCGAGGCGAGCGCCCCGAGGTGACCCCCCCATGAGCACAGGCCACATCCGCAACTTCGCGATCATCGCCCACATCGACCACGGCAAGTCAACACTCGCCGACCGGATCCTCGGCCTCACCGGGAGCGTCAGCGAGCGAGAGCAGATGGACCAGATCCTCGACTCAATGGATCTCGAGCGAGAGCGCGGCATCACCATCAAAGCCCAGGCCGTGCGCGTCCCCTACCGCGCCCAGGACGGCGAGCTCTACGAGTTCAACCTCATCGACACCCCTGGCCACGTCGACTTCACCTACGAGGTCTCGCGGAGCCTCGCCGCCTGCGACGGCGCCATCCTCGTCGTCGACGCCTCCCAGGGCGTAGAGGCGCAGACCCTCGCCAACGTCTACCTCGCCCTCGACAACGAGCTCGAGATTCTCCCTGTCCTCAACAAGATCGACCTCCCCGCCGCCGACCCTGAGCGCGTCAAAGAGGAGATCGAGGACATCATCGGCATCGACGCCCAACACGCCATCCTCATCTCCGCCAAGAGCGGCCTCGGCGTCCCTGACGTCCTCGAGGCCATCGTCAAGCGCCTCCCTGCCCCCCAAGACCACCGCGCCGATCCGCTCCGCGCCCTCATCTTTGACTCTTGGTACGACACCTACCGCGGCGTCATCGTCCTCGTGCGCGTCGTGGACGGCGAGGTCAAGAAGGGCACCAAGATTCACATGAAGAACGTCGGAGAGACCTTCGAGGTCCTCGAGGTCGGCGTCTTCACCCCCAAGGCCAAGCAGCTCGACGCCCTCCGCGGCGGCGACGTGGGCTTCGTCATCGCCAACATAAAAGAGGTCCGCCACGCCCAGGTGGGCGACACCATCGTCGCCTACAACGACCGCGAGGCGCTCGCCCCCCTCCCGGGCTTCAAGCCCGTCACCCCCGTCGTCTTCAGCGGGCTCTTCCCCGTCATCCCCGCCGACTACGACGAGCTACGCGACGCCCTCGGCAAGCTCCGCCTCAACGACTCCGCCTTCCACTTTGAGCCTGAGACCTCCGCCGCCCTCGGCTTCGGCTTCCGCTGCGGCTTCCTCGGGCTCCTCCACCTCGAGATCATCCAAGAGCGCCTCGAGCGAGAGTTCGACATGGACCTCATCACCACGGCCCCCACCGTGGTCTACAAGGTCCACACCAACGCCGGCGTCATCATCAACGTCGACAACCCCTCCCTGCTGCCAGACCCCGCCGAGATCGACCACATCGACGAGCCCGTCATCAAGGCCACCATCCACATCCCCGCCAGCTACTGCGGCGCCGTCCTCAAGCTCTGCGAGGACCGCCGCGGCGTGCAGATCGAGCTGCGCTACGTGGGGCGGGACCGCATGATGATCCTCTACCACCTCCCCCTCGCCGAGGTCGTCTTTGACTTCTTTGATCGCCTCAAGAGCGTCACCCGCGGCTACGGCAGCTTTGAGTACGAGGTGGACGGCTACCTCACCTCCAACCTCGTCAAGCTCGACGTCAAGCTCAACGGCGAGAACGTCGACGCCCTGTCCGTGATCGTCCACCGCGACAGCGCGTACCAGCGCGGCAAGGACCTCTGCGAGCGACTCCGCAAGGTCATCGACCGCCAGCAGTTCGACGTGGCGATCCAGGCCGCCATCGGCACCAAGATCATCTCGCGCGAGACCGTCAAGGCGCTCCGCAAGGACGTCACCGCCAAGTGCTACGGCGGCGACATCTCGCGCAAGCGCAAGCTCCTCGAGAAGCAGAAGGAGGGCAAGAAGCGCATGAAGCAGGTGGGCAACATCGAGGTCTCACAGGAGGCCTTCCTCGCGGTCCTCAAGGTGGACGAGTAGCCTCCCCCCGCGCCCCGCCCCCCTGGACCCCCCGCCGGAGCCCCCATGACCCCGCCCTCTC
>VGTA01000594.1 GCA_016874875.1 Deltaproteobacteria bacterium
CCGCCCTCCCCCCCGACATCCCCCTCCCCCCCCGCGGCTCCCTCTCCGCCCCGAGCGGGCGCGGGGGCTTCACCCTCGGCGTGGCCACCGCCGCCACCCAAATCGAGGACCTGAACCCCCACACCGACTGGCACACCTGGACCGCCCCCGCCCCCGAGGGGCTCGGCAAGGGGGTGTTCGTGGGGGAGGCGGTCAAGGGCTACACCAAGGCCCTCGACGACGTGGCGCTCGTGGCGGAGATGGGACTCGACGCCTACCGCTTCAGCGTGGAGTGGGCGCGGGTGGAGCCGCGGCGCGGGGAGGTGAGCGAGGAGGCGCTGGCGCACTACGACGCGGTGGTGAGCGAGGTGGCGCGCCGCGGGCTGATGCCCATCGTGAGCGTGCTGCACTTCTCGAACCCCCTCTGGGTGGACGACCCCCGCGACGCCTCCTGCGCCGCCGGCCCCACCGACGAGCACCTCTGCGGGTGGGACAGCGACGAGGGCGCGGCGCGGATCCTCGAGTCCCTCCGCGCCCACGCCCGCCGCCTCGGCGCGCGCTACGGCGACCGGGTGGACCACTGGGGCACCGTCAACGAGCCCATCAACTACCTCATCGCCGCCTACGGCGCCGGGCAGTTCCCCCCCGGCAAGCGCCACATCCCCGCCAACATGGACAGGCTCGTCGCCTCCCTCCGCAACTACCTCCGCGCCCACGTGGCGATCTACGATGGGCTCAAGGAGGGCGACGCGGTGGACGCCGACGGCGACGGGGTGGCGGCGAGCGTGGGGCTCACGCTCTCGGTGGCGGACTGGGTGCCCGCGCGCGACAACGCCCCGAGCGCCCTCCCCGACGACGTGAGCGCCGCCGCCCGCGTGCGCTACGTGTACCATGAGCTCTTCCCCGCCTCCCTCCTCGACGGCGCCTTTGACGCAGACTTCGACGGGCGGCCCGACGAGCAGCACCCCGACTGGCGCGGCAAGGTGGACTGGCTCGGCGCGCAGTACTACTTCCGCGCCGGCGTGACCGGGAAGGTGCCGCTGATTCCACTCGTGCGCGCCGCCGTCTGCTTTGGGGGCTTTGACCTCGGCGCCTGCCTCGCCCCCGAGGACCCCACCCACTGGGTCCCCGCCATGAGCTACGAGTTCTACGCCCCCGGGCTCTACGCGATCCTCAAGGAGCTGTCGGCGCGCTTCCCGGCGCTCCCGCTGGCGGTCACGGAGTCGGGGCTCGCCACGGAGGTGGGGCGCCGCCGCGCCGAGCACATCGCGCGCAGCCTTGAGCAGATCTGGCGCGCCCGCGAGGAGGGCGTGGACGTGCGCGCCTACCTCCACTGGAGTCTCACCGACAACTTTGAGTGGGCGGAGGGCTTTGAGCCCCGCTTCGGGCTCTACCGCGTGGACTACGAGGACCCCGCCTATCCGCGCGCGCCCACGGAGGGGGCCGACCTGCTGCGGGACGTGGCGCGCGCCCGCGCCCTCACGGGGGCGCAGCGGGCGGCGCTCGGGGGGCTCGGGCCCATGACGGAGGAGGCGGGGGAGGAGCCCTGAGGGGCTACGCCCAGCGCAGCCGCCCCTTGAGGTGCTCGGCGCGCCGCTGGATGAGCGCCCTCAGCGCGTTGATCACATCGTGGCTCTCCGCGGCGCGCAGCTCTGGGAGCGCCAGGCGCTCGGCGCGCTGCGCGAGGAGCGCCGCCATCTGCGCGCCGAGCTTGTTGAGGCGCGCGCTGGGGATCCTCAGCTCGGCGGCGAGCAGCTCGATGTGCTTGGGCTTGAGGTCGTGCCACAGCCAGCAGCCGCCTAGCGAATACGAGAAGGAGGGGCTCAGGTCCTTGTAGAGCGCCGTGGAGAGCAGGTCGTAGAAGGGCGCTAAGCGCAGCCCCGCTGGGGTGCTCAGGAGGCTCAGGTTCTTGGCGTGGCAGTCGTTGTTGCCGATCAAGATGTTGAACCAGAGCCACCTGATGAGCTGCTCAAGGTCAGCGATGGGGGCGGTGGAGCGCTCTTGTATGAGGCGCGCGTGCTCGGCGAAGCGAGGGCCTCCGTCGCTCTCATACTTGAGCGCTGAGGTGAGTCCGTGCGCTTGGCAGAGGTCTTGTTGGTGGACTCTGCGCACCCTCTCCCCTTCGCTCACGCGGTCAAAGCGCTCGACGAGGTAGAGGGGCTGCGGCCCCTCGATCACGCTCACGCGCGGCACCCTCAGCCCCACCTCCGCGGCAAGGCGCATACAGAACAGCTCGTTGAGGGGCGTGTTCCAGTCTCCGCGCGCCCCTCTGCTCATGGGCTTGAGGATGTGTGTGGTCGGGGCGCCGTTGGTGGGGATCCAGAGGGCGCCGCCTCGGTAGATGAGCGGGAACTTGTCTTGAGCGCCCGCGAGCGAGAAGCGCCCGCCATGCTCGTAGATCATCTCCGCGGTGAGCGGGCGGCGCGCGGTGAGGTGGGCGTAGATCACCTCAAGGTCAAGGGGGCGCAGCGCAGGGGGCTCGTCTGCGCGCGGAGGGCGCTCGTCCTCTGTGATCACGAGCGCGCCCGCGCAGTCCACCCCAAAGCGCCTCAGGAAGTAGCCCTCGTCGCTCAGCCCTCCTGGCTCTCCTCGCTGGCGCGCGTAGCGCCTCAGTTGGGTGAGCACCTCGCCCTCCGGCAGGAGGTTCTCTAGATAGGCGCGGGTCTCTTGGTGCCCATAGGGCTCCTCACGGAGCGAGAGCGGGACGCTGAGCGCGAAGGGGCTCGCGCTCCTCAGCCACTCGCCGCGGTAGGTGAAGCGGAAGCGCGCCTCACCCTCCTCTCGCCGCGCCGTGAGGTCTCCTACGAGCTGCTGCTCAAAGAACACCCGCAGGTGGAGCGGAGGAGGCTGCTCGCTCATCGGGCGTCTCGGGGCTTGATGATCACCTCAAGGCCAAGGAGCTGGGTGAGGCGCAGGAGCGTCGAGAGCCGCAGGTCTCCGCCGCGCTCGATCTTTGTGATGCTCACGCGCGAGACCCCTGAGTAGTCGGCGAGCAGCTCTTGCGTCACCCCCTGCGCTCGGCGCCGCGCCTTGAGGAGCTCGCCGGCCTCGGCGCTCTGTGTGAGCTGCGTCTGTGTGAGCTGCTTCTGTGTGAGCTGCTGTGGCTGTTCGTTTTGCTCGCTCGGCGCTCGCTGTTCGCTCTTCATGGGCTGACCTTTTTTGTAAACTTTTGTTTTCAAATTCTGCTCAGCTTAGTGGCTCGCCGGGGGGAAGTAAA
>VGTA01000595.1 GCA_016874875.1 Deltaproteobacteria bacterium
CGCACTCCCCCAAGCCCAAGCCCAAGCCCAAGCCCAAGCCCAAGCCCAAGCCCAAGCCCAAGCCCAAGCCCAAGCCCAAGCCCAAGCCCCTCGCCCCGCGCGACGCGGAGCGCGGCGGGCGACACCGCCGCGGGCGGGGAGCGGGGTGGGGCCGCTGCTCATGTCGGTGGCGCTCCTCGCGGTCGTGCTCGGCGCGCGCTGCGAGGAGGGCGGGGGGGGCGACGGCGCGCTCCTAGAGCGGCTCGTCACTCCCCACGCGCTCCAGCTCCCGCCGAGCGCCGCTCAGCGCGCCGTCCCGCCGCCCTCGCCCCCGCCCTCGCCGCCCGCCCCCTGAGGCGCCCCCAACGCCCCACCCTCGCCCGCCCCCCTCGCCCCCCGCGCGCCCCGGCGCGCCCCCGCTGACGAAACGGAAGACTCGATGGCTCGCCTACGCGGCACCTCCGCCCCACTCCCTCAAGGACAAGACGCCTGGCCCCTGCTCAACGAGCAGGTCTACGGCAGCCACGCCCGCGGCGGCAACACGGGCAGGCCCGACCCCGCCCTGGTCGCCGGCTGGAGCTGGGAGCGCGCCTTTGGGCGGGCCGCGCCCCTCTTCTTGGAGGTGGGATTCAACCGCGGCAAGTTCATCACCGCCCTCGCGGAGCGCTTCCCCGACCACAACGTGGTGGGCATCGAGATTCGGCGCAAGTTCGCCTGGCGGCTCTCTCAGCTCACCGCCGCCGCGGGGGGACCGGCTCACCTCCGCCTCCTCTGGGGGGACGCCAAGGTCCTCCTCGCGGACCTCTTTGGCCCCGGCTCCCTCCAGGGGATGTTTATCACATTCCCCGACCCGTGGTGGAAGCGCCGCCACAGCAAGCGCCGCCTCGTGGACACCCGCTTCGCCGAGGAGCTCGCGGAGCGCGTGGCGGTGGGCGGGGCGGTGTGGGTGAAGTCGGACGTGGAGCTGATCGCCCACGAGATTCGCGACGCCCTCCTCGCCCGCCCCGAGTTCGGCGCCCTGACGCCGTTCGCCCAAGACGACCTCCCCCTCACCTACCGCGAGACGTCGTGCGTGCGGCACGGCCTCCCCGTGATCCGCTTCCGCGTCACGCGCCTCGACGTGCCCTTCGCCGGCCGCCTCGACGCCCTCTACGCGGCCGAGGAGGCCGCGCGCGCCCTCCGCCCGGAGGCCCCCCCAGAGGGCTACGTGGAGCCGCCCCTGGAGGACGCGGACACGCACGAGGACACGGACGCGGACGCGGACGCGGACACGGCAGGTGACGCGTGAGCGCCCTCTGGCTGGTCCTCCTCGTCTACCTCCTGATGAGCCTCGCCGCCATCGTCGCCTTCACCCTCGACAAGGCCGCCGCCGTGCGGGGCGAGCGGCGAATCCCGGAGCGCACCCTCCACGCCATCGAGGCGCTCGGCGGCTGGCCCGGCGCGCTCATCGCCCTTGACCTCGTCAAGCACAAACGACAAAAGAGCAGCTACCTCAGCGTCTTGTACCTGATCGCCGCCCTCCACGGCGCGCTCTGGGCGCTCTGGCTCGCGTGTTGATTTTATTCAAAAAACATGTGAGCGTCTTGGAACCTTCTTTGCGCGCGCCTGTCCAAAAGGTCGCCCCCCTCCGCCTCGCCCCCTCGACCCTCTCCCCCCACAGGAGCAGAGAGATGCAGCCCACCGCCCGCCTCGCCCTCACCCTCGCCTGCGCCCTCCCGCTCGCCCTCGCCCTCGCCCTCGCCCCCGCCCTCGCCCCCGCCGCCTGGGCCCAAGAGAGCAAAGACGTGGTGGAGTACGACTTTGACGAGGACGTCATCGACGGCAGCACCAAGAGCCCCGAGGAGCTGTACATCAACTCCCTCAAGAACAAGAAGATCAGCAACCTGATCACCATCCGCAAAGACTTTAAGCCCGAGATTGTGAAGTCCGCTGGCATCTGACCCGCTGAGGGCATCTGACCGCGCCAGCGCGCCCCCCCGACCGCCGCGAGAAGGTAAAGCACATGGACAGCAGCAGCACCCCCATCAAGTTTGAGATCTACGCGGGGGACCAGGTCATCCGCACGGAGATCCTCACGGGCCCCACGATCAAGGTCGGCAAGGTCACCTCCTCGACGCTGCGCCTCGACGAGGACAGCGTCTCGCGCATGCACGCGCAACTGGAGGTGGGCAACCCCGACAACGTGGTGCTCCTCGACCTCGGCAGCGAGCGCGGCACGGTGGTGAACGGGCAGCGCGTCACGCGCACCCGGCTCAACACCGGCGACCTCATCCAGTTCGGCGAGGTGCGCGTGCGCGTCACCATCGTCGGCCAGCGCGTCGCGCAGCCCACCGCCACCGTGGCGCGCCCCGCCCCCGCCGCCCAGCCCATCTCCCTCGACGACGCCGACCTCGGCTACGGGCGCGTCCTCGAGGTGCTTGGCCTCTACGGCAACAGCGTCCTCGACGTGAGTCACCTGCGCGCCGCCGGCGAGTACCAGGTGGGCTTCTCGGAGGACGTGGACTGCTACATCTCTGAGGGGCTGGTGCCCATCGACCCCTACCCCCTCGCCGTCATGGCGCCCGGGGAGGTGATGATGGTCAACATCCCCAACAACGTGCAGGGCGAGGTGATGCTCGAGGGCAAGATCTACAACCTCCAGGAGCTCCGCGCCGAGGGCAAGCTGCAGCAGAGCGCCGTCCCGAGCTCGAGCGCCCTGCGCCTGCCCTTCAAGGCCCGCTGCCGCCTCCGCCTCGGCGACTTCACCTTCCTCGTCAACGCCGTCCCCGACGTCAAGCCCCCCCTGCGCCTCGGCGTCAAGGACATCTTTGACCCGCAGTTCATCACCAGCGTCTTCTCGGTGAGCGCCTTTATGGCCACCGTCCTGATGCTCATCAGCATGATCCCGCAGTCCCCCGAGAGCCTCGCCCTCGACCAGCTCGCCGCCCTCGAGAAGTTCGTCACGATCACCCTCGACGCCGAGGAGCGCCTAGAGAAGAAAGAGGAGAAGAAGGAGAGCGGCTCGGCGGGCTCCAAGCGCGCCGCGGGCGCCGAGGGCGCCATGGGGCGCCGCGAGGTCACCGACACCAACCGCAAGTTCCAGGTCAAGGGCACCGACACCGGCGACCCCACCGTCATCAGCGGCCGCAAGCAGGAGCTCGCGCAGAACACCGTCAACGAGATCTTCGCCTCTATGGACAGCGGCCTCCT
>VGTA01000596.1 GCA_016874875.1 Deltaproteobacteria bacterium
CGCAGTTGGCGCCCGCCTGCTCAACGCTCACGCGCATGAGCGCCGCGAGTCCTCGGGGGCCCTGCGCTCCTTGAGCGCCCGCGGGCCCCTGCGCCCCCACGGCGCCCCCAGCGCCGGCGGGGCCGGCGGGCCCCGCGTCGCCCTGAAGGCCCGCAGGGCCCACGGGGCCCACGGGGCCCACGGGGCCCTGGAGTCCCACAGGCCCTATGGGCCCCTGCGCGCCGGCGGGGCCCACGGCGCCCGCGTCGCCCTTGACGCCCTGCGGGCCAGGGGCGCCCTGCGCGCCGGCGGGGCCGGCGGGGCCGATGTCGCCCACGGCGCCCGCGTCGCCCTTGACGCCCTGCGGGCCAGGGGCGCCCTGCGCGCCGGCGGGGCCGGCGGGGCCGGCGGGGCCGATGTCGCCCACGGCGCCCGCGTCGCCCTTGACGCCCTGCGGGCCAGGGTCGCCCTGCGCGCCGGCGGGGCCGGCGGGGCCGGCGGGGCCGATGTCGCCCACGGCGCCCGCGTCGCCCTTGACGCCCTGCGGGCCAGGGGCGCCCTGCGCGCCGGCGGGGCCCTGCAGGGCGTCGGAGACGCCGTTGAGGTCGAGGTCGGCGGGGATCGAGTTGCGGTTGAGGCGGTCGCTGCCCGCGGCGACCTCTACCCAGTCGGGGATGCCGTCAGTGTCGGTGTCGCCGGTGAGGTCGAGGACGGCGGGGGCGCCCTCCGGGCCGCGCTCGCCTTGCGCGCCACGGAGGCCCTGGGCGCCGGGCGCGCCCTGCTCCCCCCGGGGACCCTGCGCGCCGGGCGCGCCGGGCGCCCCCTGCGCGCCGACGGGGCCCTGCAGGGCGTCGGGGACGCCGTTGAGGTCGAGGTCGGCGGGGATCGAGTTACGGTTGAGGCGGTCGCTGCCCGCGGCGACCTCTACCCAGTCGGGGACGCCGTCAGTGTCGGTGTCGACGGTGAGGTCGAGGACGGCGGGGGCGCCCGCGGGGCCGCGCTCGCCTTGGGGGCCCTGGGGGCCAAGGGCGCCGCGCTCGCCCTGGGGGCCGAGGGGGCCCTGGGGGCCCTGGGAGCCGAGGGCGCCGGGCTCGCCCGGAGTCCCCGGAGGCCCCGGGTTCCCCTGCGGCCCCTGCGGTCCCTGCGGCCCCTGCGGCCCCTGCGGCCCCTGCGCGCCGCGCAGCGCCTCGGCGTGGCCCTCGGCGAGGGAGGTGGCGAGGGAATCTCTAAAGATGAGGTCGGCGCTGAGGTCGGCGGCGACGTCGGCGGAGTTGGCGTCGAGGCCGGGCGCGCCTTGGGGGCCGGGCTCGCCCTGAGGGCCGGGCTCGCCCTGAGGGCCGGGCTCGCCCTGAGGGCCGGGCTCGCCCTGAGGGCCGGGCTCGCCCTGAGGGCCGGGCTCGCCCTGAGGGCCGGGCTCGCCCTGAGGGCCGGGCTCGCCCTGGGGGCCTGGCGCGCCCTGGGGGCCTGGCGCGCCCGCGCCCGCGATGGGCGCGCCCACCCACTCGCCGAGCGCGTTGATCACCTCGCGGGTCCCCACGCTCACCGAGGCGGGGTGGATGTCCTCGCCGCTCACGTCGGCGGCGTGCTCGGCGAGGTCGGCGCGGCTGGCGCGGTCGCTCCACTGCGCGCGCAGGGCGGCGCCCACGCGCATGCGCGGCGCGAGCTCATCGGCGCCCTCTAGGGTCACGCCGAGGAAGAGCGGGGCGTCGGGGGGCAGGTCGCTCGGGAGGGGCGTCGAGAGCCCGAGGTCCACCGCGAGCTCGCCGTCGGTGACGGGGACGCCGCGCAGCGCCTCCTCCCAGCGCGGCTCGCCGCCCTCGGGGGCGTCGTAGAGGCGGAAGGTGAGGTTGACCGCGCCGGTGACGGGGACGCCTGCGTCCACGAGGCGCGCGTGGTAGGCGATCGTGGCGGCGGCGGGCGCCTGCGCGCGCGCCGGCTGTGGCGCGGAGAGGCAGAGCGCCCAGCAGAGGAGCAGCAGCGCGTAGCGAGACGCGCGGGTGCCCGCGTAGGGCGGGGGAGTCTGAGGCATCGTCGATGCTCCGAGGGGGTGGGGGGGGCGTGAGTCGAGGAGGGGGAGGCGCGCTAGGGCGCGAGGGCGCCGCTGAGGGCGCGCGCGCCGCGCGCGGAGACCTGCGCGCCGCCGGTGAGGGCCCCGGTGAGGGTGACGCCCCCGCCCTGCATGCGCGCGGCACCGGCGGCGAGGCGCGGCGCGAGGAGGCGCGGGGCGGGCGCCGGGGCGGCGGTGGTGATGGGCACGGCGCGGTCGCCCACCGCGCTCGTCACGCGGAGGGCGCCGGCGTCGGGCAGGGCGTCCGTGGGGCGCCAGGTGACGGTGAGCGTGCGCGTCTCGCCGGCGGTCAGCGTGACCGCGGCGCGCCAGTCGGCCTCCTCCTTGAGGGAGAGCTCGGGGGTGTCGTCGTCCTCCACGACGACCACGCCCGTGATGACGAGGTCGTAGCCGCCGGCGTTGCTGAGGGTGACGCGCGCCTCCGCCTCGCCGGCGCCCGGGGTCAGCGTGAGGGCGATGGGGTCGGGGGTGACGCTCAGGAGCGGCGCGTCGAGCCTCTTGGGGGGAGCGTCGCACGCCGACCAGAGGGCGCTCGAGAGGGCGGCGAGCAGCGAGAGGAAGGGGGAGGGAGAGAGGGAGAGGGAGAGGGAGAGAGGCGCGCGCGCGGGGCGGCGCCGGCGGTGGGCGTGGGACGGGAGGGGCATCTCGTGGCTCTCTGTGGGCTCGACGCGAGGGGGTTGGGCGGCGCGAGGGGGGCACGGCCCATGAGACACAGCATCGCTTGATAAAACAAATGAAAAGTGTGCACAAAGGGCGCATATGGGGCGCATATGGGGCGCGTATGGGGCGCACACGGGGCGCACACCGCGCTCGCCGCTCTCCGCCTCAAGGTCACGCCCATGTCTGAGCTCCTCCCCGCCCTCGCCGCGCTCCTCCTCCTCGGCGCGCACATCAGCCTCCGCGCGCGCCTCAAGGAGCTAGAGCGGCGCGCTCAGACGGAGGAGGCGCGCGCGCGAGAGCTCGAGCGGGCGCTTGGGGTCTTGGGGCGCACCCTCGCCGCCCTGCTCGCGCGCGCCCCTCAGGGGGAGGCGGCGCCCGCCGCGCCGCGCGAAGCGCCCGCCGCCGCATCCGAAACCGCCACCTCCGAATCCGCCGCCGCCGCCGTCGCCGCCGCCGCC
>VGTA01000597.1 GCA_016874875.1 Deltaproteobacteria bacterium
CGTGTGGGCTCCACCCCAAAGCAGGGCACGTCACGAGCGACAAAGTTCTTGAGCAGGTAACCGTCATTGGAGGCGACCTCCATGACGAGGCTCTCCCCTGAGAGCTCGAGCCGCTCGCTGATGCTCTCCACGTAGCGAGCCGCGTGGTTCAACCAGCCGCTTGAGTAGGAGCTGAAGTATGCGTACTCCTCGTCAAACAGCTCTTGCGCCTCTGTGAAATCCTCCGTCTGCGCTAGCCAACACCGCTCGCAGACGAGCACGCGCAGGGGATACCAGCGCTCTGGGGAGTTGAGGCGCTCCAGTGTGATATAGGAGTTTGAGGGAGGCGCGGCGCCGAGGTCAACCAATGTCAGGCGGAGAGGGGCGCGGCAGTGGCGGCACTGCATGAGGTGTGCTCTTTCTACGGTCCTGTGTTTAGTCTGTTAGGCGCGCTCTCCACATCGGGAGGGCGCTGTCTCGCTCAGAGAGCTCAGCGATCGGGAGTGGCCACTTTATGTGTAGAGCGCTGTCGAGCGGGTGAACGCCCACCTCAGCCTCTGGCACATAGGGCGCGTCGTGAAAATAGAGCAGCTCGCAAGCGTCCGTCAACGCCTGAAAGCCGTGCAGGCAGCCGCGCGGGATGATGAGCGCGGAGTGCGCCTGCTCGCTGAGCTCTAGCCGATGGTGTCGCCCGAACGTGGGGGAGCCCGGGCGCGCGTCCACGGCCACGTCGAGGACGCGCCCACGCAGGCAGGTCACGATCTTGGTCTCGGCGGCGTCACCGCGCTGCGCGTGCAGCCCACGCACCGTCCCCGCTCGCGCTGTGAGGCTGTGGTTGACCTGCTCGAGCGCCCCAAAGCCCCCCACGCCGCGCAGCGCGCGCGGGCAGAAGAGGCGCTCAAAGTAGCCCCTGTGGTCTCCAAACGGGAGCCGCGTGAGCTCCCAGACTCCCTCGATGGGCGTGGAGCGCAGCTCGTGCCTCATACGCCCGCCGCGCCAAGCGCCGCGAGGCGCGCCGCTTGTGACGCGCACAGCTCACGCAGCGCTGCCCCCCGCGCGCCGCGCGCCCAGGCCATGTGCCACTCTACGGTCGCGCTCAGCGCCTCGCGCACGCGCCAGCGCGGCTCCCAGCCGAGGTGCGCGCGCGCCTTGCTGCTGTCGAGCTTGAGGAAGCGCGCCTCGTGGACCCCGCCCTCCTCGATGCGCGGCGCTGGCGCCTCCACCCCGGCGGCGGTGAGCGCGGCGCGCAGGTGGGCGGTGAGGGCGCTCACCGAGATGGCGTCCTCGTCACGTGGCCCAAAGTTCCACGCGCTGATCGATTCAGGCACATCGCCGCGCAGGAGCGCCTCGGCGAGCAAGAGGTAGCCGCTCAGGGGCTCTAGGACGTGCTGCCACGGGCGCACGGCGCCAGGCGAACGCAGCGTGACGCCGCCGCTGAGGAGACCGCGCAGGAGGTCCGGCACGAGGCGATCTCGGGCCCAGTCTCCTCCCCCGATGACGTTCCCGGCGCGCGCCGTCGCGACACGCACGCCGCGCGGCGACAAGAAAGAGCGGGCGTAGGAGCTCGTCACCAGCTCCGCGCACGCCTTGCTGCTTGAGTACAGGTCGTGCCCGCCTAGGGCGTCCGTCTCGCGATAACCCCACTCCCACTCACGATTCTCGTAACACTTGTCGGTGGTGATGATGACCACCGCCTTGAGCGACGGCAGGTCGCGCGCCACCTCGAGCACGTGCGCGGTGCCGAGCACGTTGACCTCGAGGGTCTCAAGGGGCGCGCTGTAGGAGGCGCGCACTAAGGGCTGCGCGGCGAGGTGAAAGATGACCTCTGGGTCCGCCGCGCGCGCCGCCCCCCGGAGCTCCTCAAGGCGTCGCAGGTCGGCGAGGTGCTCGCGCTCATAGAGCGCGCTGATGTCTGCGTCCTCATAGAGCGAGGGGGCTGTGGGGGCGGGCAGGGCAAACCCAAAGAGGCGCGCGCCCTGAGCGCCGAGCAGGCAGGACAGCCAGCCGCCCTTGAAGCCCGTGTGCCCCGTCACGAACACGCGGCGCCCCGCCCACCCGCGAGCGCTCGCGGGGGCAGGGGCGCTCACCAGACTCTCCAGGGCGCCCTGCCGCTCGCCCAGAGCTCCTCGAGCTGATTTTTGTCGCGGAGCGTGTCCATGGGGCGCCAGAAGCCGTCGTGCCGAAAGGCGCGCAGCTGTCCCTCTGAGGCCAAGCGCTCCAACGGCGTTGACTCCCAAGGCGTTGAGTCCGCCTCGATGTAGTCGATCACGCTCGGCTTGAGCACAAAGAAGCCGCCGTTGATGTAGCCGCCGTCCCCCTTAGGCTTCTCCTCAAAGCCCGTCACATCATCACCGCTCATCTTGATCGCCCCATATCGCCCTGGTGGCTGCACGGCGGTCACGGTGGCGGCGAGACCGTGAGCGCGGTGGAAGGCCACCAGCTCGGAGATGGACACATCTGATACGCCGTCGCCATACGTGAAGCAGAAGTCCTCCTCGCCCAGATACGCACGCACTCGCTTGAGGCGCCCTCCCGTCATCGTCTGCTCGCCTGTGTCCACGAGCGTCACCCGCCACGGCTCGCTTCGGTTGTTGTGGAATATGACCTCTTGACTCTGGGTGTCGATGGTGAGGTCTGAGTTGTGGAGCATATAGTTATAGAAGTACTCTTTGATGATATATCCTTTGTATCCACAACAAATGATAAAATCATGAATCCCATGGGCAGAGTAGATCTTCATGATATGCCACAAGATGGGCATCCCTCCCACCTCGATCATCGGCTTAGGGCGGAGATGCGTCTCCTCGGAGATACGGGTCCCGAGCCCGCCTGCTAAGATCACGGCCTTCATCACAGCTCCTCTCTGTAGAGATCCTCAAGGACCAGCGCCCCCCCCCGCGCCGTCACCGCCGCGTCGACGAGGGGCAACGCCACCCCCCCCTCAAACGCCAACCGCGCCCCCGCCCCCCCCTCCCCCAGCAGCGTCGTCCCCACCCGCGTCTCCACCCCCCGCTCCCAGAGTCGCGACATCCACACATCCCGCGACCACGGCGCGCGCTCAGAGTCCACCAAGACCACAAACGACTGCCACGAGTGACGCCCCGCCGCCGGGAAGGACGGCAAGCGCAGCCACGGCACGGCGCTGAGCTGCGCGTGATAGGCGCGCGCCGCCTCCTCGCGCGC
>VGTA01000598.1 GCA_016874875.1 Deltaproteobacteria bacterium
CGCCGCCGCCCCCGCCCTCGCCGCCGCCCCCGCCGCCCTCAGCGCCGCCGAAAGGGCGACCCCCGAAGCCCCCCTGCGCCGCCCCCCCCAAGACCACCCCCGCGGCGCTCCGCGCTAGGCGCCCCGCCACGGCGCGCGCCACCAGCGGGGACTGCAGCGCGAGGCCGAGCAGGTCGGTCAGGACGCCCGGCGCCATCAGCAGCAGCGCGCCGAGCGCCTGCGCCGCTGGCACCAGCGCGTCCTGCGGGCGGGCGCGCGGGTTGCCGCTCGCCGCCCACTCCGCCCACTGCGCGGCGTAGCGCGGGTCGCGCGCCCGGCGCAGGAGGCGGGCGCCGAGCCAGAAGGTGAGCACGAAAACCCCTAGGAGCCAGCTCGCGCCGTAGAGCCCGAGCGCCTTGCTCAGCGTGGCGAGCAGACGCAGCTCCACGACGACCGTCACGAGCCCCCCGAGCAGCAAGATCAAGCACATGGCGGCTCCTCCTCGCGCGGCGCGCGACTGAGCCTCACGCGCCGCTCAGGGGTAGAGCCCCGCGGCGGTGAGCCCGAGGGACTCGTCGAGCCCCACCATCAGGTTAAAGCACTGCACCGCCTGCCCCGCGGCGCCCTTGCCGAGGTTGTCGATGGCGCTGTGGACCACCAGCAGGTCGCCCTTGACCGTGAGCCCCAGGTGGCAGCGGCTGGTGCCGCGCACCGCCAGCGTGGTGGGGGACTGCTCAGGGGGCAGCAGCGTGACGAGCGGCTCGCCGGCGTAGGAGGCCTCGTAGGCGGCGCGCACCTCCTCCGCCGTCACCCCCGCCCGGAGGCGGAGGTAGAGCGTGGAGAGAATCCCGCGCGACATCGGCGCGAGGTGGGGCGCGAAATGCACCCGCGCCACCCCGCGCGCCCGCTGCCCCCGCGCGTCCTCCCCCGCCGCCGCCGCCAGCACGCGCCCGAGCGTGGCCTCCATCTCGGGCGCGTGCCGGTGCGCGAGGGTCTGGTACCCCTGCATCGACTCCGCGCGCTCCGAGAGCAGACTCGCCTCCTTGGGGGCGCGCCCCGCCCCGCTCACCCCCGATTTGCAGTCGGCGATGACCTCCGCGTCCCGCGCCAGGCCCGCGCGCAGCGCCGGCGCCGCGCCGAGCGCCACGCTCGTGGGGTAGCACCCCGGGCACGCCACCAGCCCCGCGCCGCGCACCTCGTCGCGGAACAGCTCAGGCAGCCCATACACGGCCTCCGCCAGCAGCGCGGGGTGCGCGTGGGGCACGCCGTAGACCCGCGCGTACTCCGCGGGGTCGCTGAAGCGGTGGTCGGCGCTGAGGTCGACCACGCGCACCCCTCGCTCGCGCAGCGCGCGCGCCGCCTCCTGCGACGCCCCGTGCGGCAGCGCGAGGAAGGCCACCGAGGCCTCCTCCGCCGCCGCGTCGGGGTCGAACGCCGAGAGGCGCAGCGCGCTGTGCGCGAGCGACGGGAAGACCTCCCCGAGCGGGAGTCCCGCCTTGGAGTGGCCGTAGACGGCCCGCACATCCGCGCGGGGGTGGGCCGTCAGGTAGCGCAGCAGCTCGGCGCCCGTGTAGCCGCTCGCACCCACCACCACCACGCTGACGCGCGCCCCCGCGTGGGGCGCGGGGGGGGCGGGGGGGGGCGGGGGGGCGGAGGGGAGCATCGCGGCGCGCCGTGCGATTCGCTCAGCGCTTGCTGAACTGGAAACGGGCGCGGGCGCCGGCCAGGCCGTACTTCTTGCGCTCGACGCGGCGGGCGTCGCGCGTGACGAACCCGGCCTCCTTGAGGACGCTGCGGAAGTCGGGGTTGTGCTCCATCAGCGCGCGGGTGATGCCGTGGCGCACGGCGCCCGCCTGCCCGGTGAGCCCGCCGCCGCGCACGGTGATGACCACGTCGAAGGCGCCCAGCGAGCCGGTGAGCTCAAAGGGGCGGACCATGTCCATGCGCGCGGTGTCGCGGGGGAAGTACTCCGCGAACTCGCGGTCGTTGATGGTGATCTTGCCCGTGCCGGGGCGGAGGTACACGCGCGCCGTGGCGCTCTTGCGGCGACCGACGCCGATCCACTGGGTGGGTTGCTCGAATGCGGCCATTTTGTCTAGTCTCTCTTGATGTCTTGATGACTTGAGATGTGTGAGTCTGCTCTGCGCGCTCGACGCTCGCTCGGGGGCGATTCGTCCGTTTTGCGCCTCAGCGCCGCGGGGCGGCGCTAGCCTCAGGGGCTCGCGGGGGGCGGGGCGTTTGTGGGGATACCTGCAGCGCGGCGAGTGGGATAGACAGGAGGAGGTCAAAGAGGCGCGGCGGGGCGCTCAGAGGGGGAAGGGCTGCGGATTCTGCGCCACGTGCGGGTGCGCGGCGCCCGCGTAGATCTTCAGCTTGCTGATCTGGGCGCGCCCGAGGGGGCCCTTGGGGATCATGCCGAAGACGGCCAGGCGGATGATCTCGTCCGGGTGGCGCTGATTCATCTCGCGCGCCGTGGCCGACTTGATCCCGCCGGGGAAGTTGGTGTGGCGGTAGTAGATCTTGTCGCTCCACTTGGTGCCGGTCAGCTTGACCTTGTCGGCGTTGATGACGATGACGAAGTCGCCGTCGTCGATGTTGGGGGTGAAGGTGGGCTTGTGCTTGCCGCGGAGCACGTTGGCGATGCGGGTGGCGGCGCGACCGAGGACGACGTCCTCGAGATCGAGGATCCACCACTTGCGGTTCGCGATCGCCTCGGCGGTCGTCGTTGAGCGAGTGCGCATGTTTGACCTCTTAAATCTTGTATGAGCGTGAAAGGGACGAAAGGGACGAAAGGGACGAAAGGGACGAATAAAAAAGGACATCAAAGAAAGAAACAGCGACCTTATAGCGCCTCGGGCGCTCAAGATCAAGGGGTTGAGCGAAAGGATCGCTCACGCGCTTGAGCGCTTGAGCGCCCACCGCCGCTCACAGCTCCAAGAGCGGCCCGAGCGGGACGTGGTCGTTCTTGGGCACGCTCCGAAAGTAGTGGCGCTTGATCGCCACGAAATCCACCGTCCGCGACACCCCCGGGTGGCGATAGACGTCGCGCAGGTAGCGGCTGATGTGGGGGTACTCGGCGAGGCGGCGGAGGTTGCACTTGAAGTGGGCGTAGTAGGCGACGTCGAAGCGCACCAGCGTGGGGAAGAGGCGCACGTCGGCCTCCGTGA
>VGTA01000599.1 GCA_016874875.1 Deltaproteobacteria bacterium
GAGGGTGGCGAGCGAGGCGAGGCGCAGGGCGGCGCGCAGGGCGGCGCGCAGGGCGGCGCGAGAGTCGAGTTGCGGTCGCGTCATCAAAATCGTCTCCTGTGGGGTGGGCGGGGCGCGCGGGGGCTAGGCTCGCCGCAGGGCAGGCCCCTCACGATCACACAGCCGTTCAACTTCTTCAACATCCGCGCGCCCCTGAGCGCGCTGAGAGGCCGGGGCTCATGAGCGACAGCGACGACCGTGACGACCGCGACGACCGCGATGACAGCGACGATGGCGGCGCGGCGGGCGGGGCGGGCGCGGGGCGCGACCCGCTGCTCGTGGAGCTCGGGCGTCGGCTGCGGGCGCGGCGGCGGGCGCGGCGGCTGAGCGTCAAGGCGCTCGCCGCGCGCAGCGCCCTGAGCGCCCGCTACCTCATTCAGCTCGAGGCGGGGGACGGCAACGCCTCCGTGCGGAAGCTCGCGCCCCTCGCGCGCGCCCTCGACCTCCCCCTCTCCGCGCTGCTCAGCGAGGGCCCGCGCGGCGCGCTCGACGCCCTGCTCTGCGCCCTCAGCCCCGAGGAGCTGCGCGAGGCGCACGCGCTCCTGCGCGCCCGCTTCCCCGCCGCCGCCCCGATGTCGGCGGGGGGGGCGGGGGGGCGCGTGGTGGCGCTGCTGGGGGTGCGCGGGGCGGGGAAGTCCACGGTGGGGCGCGCGCTGGCGGCGCGGCTCGGGTGGCGGTTCGTGGAGCTCGACGCGGAGGTGGAGCGCCGCGCGGGGCTGGGGCTCAGCGAGATTTTCGCCCTCCACGGCGAGCCGTATTACCGGCGCCTTGAGCGTGAGGCGCTGGGCGAGGCGCTGGGCGAGGGGCTAGGAGAGGCGCTGGGAGAGGGGCGGGAGGCCCTGGTGATCGCCACCGGGGGCTCCCTCGTCACCTGCGACGAGACCTTCGAGCTCCTGCGCGCGCGCGCCGAGCTCGTGTGGCTCGCCGCCGACGCCGAGGAGCACTGGCGGCGGGTGCTGCGGCAGGGGGACCAGCGCCCCATGCGCGACCACCCGCACGCCATGACCGCCCTGCGCGCCCTGCTCGCTGAGCGCGCGCCCCTCTACGCCCGCGCCGCCCACAGGGTGGAGACGACGGGGCGCGCGGTGGACGAGGTGGTGGCGCTCGTCCTCGCCGCGCTGGGGGCGCCCTGAGCGCCACGCCCGGCGGGGGGCGCGGCGCTCAGCCGGGCGCGAGCGTGGGCAGCAGCGGGCGCAGGCCCACCCCGTAGCCGCCCGAGGCGTCGAGGGCGGGGCGCGCCGCCACGCGGCAGCTGAGGGGGTAGTCGTAGAAGCTGCCGCCGCGGATGACGCGGGGCTGGGGGTTGGGCGCGTAGTGGGCGGGGTCCACCACCTTGCCGCCGTGCTCCGCGAGGCGCGCGCGGTACACGTCGCGCTGCCAGGCGTCCTGGCACCACTCCCACACGCCGCCCGAGAGGTCGAGGAGACCCCAGGCGTTGGGCTCCTTCTGCCCCACGGGCTGCGACACCTCGCCGGAGTTCTTGCTGTACCAGCCGAGGCGCGCGAGGTCATCGCCGCCGGCGTAGCGCCAGGCGGGGTCCTGCGCGGCGCGGGCGGCGTGCTCCCACTCCGCCTCGGTGGGGAGGCGCCAGCCGTTGGCCTCCCGGCGCCACAGCGCGAGGGGGCGCGCGCCGAGGGTGAGCTCGTAGGCGGGGTCGAGGCCCATGCGGTCGCTCAGCTTGTTGCAGAGCGCGGCGGCCTCAAACCACGACACCCCCTCCACGGGCAGGCGCGGGCCGCGGTGCTTGCTGCCGTGGGCGCCCATGAGCGCCTCCCACACCTGCTGGGTGACGGGGGTCTCGGCGAGCCAGAAGGGGCGGGTGAGCGTCACGGGGTGGCGCGGCTGCTCCTCGGGGCGCCCCTCGCCGTCGGCGCTGCCGTGCTCGGCGGTGCCGGCGGGGCAGAGGCGCACGTTGAGGCTGAAGCCGCCGAGGTCCACCGCCACGCGCGCGCCGGGCTGCCCGCCGCTGAGGGCGCGGACGAACGCCTCGGGGACCGGGCGGCGGCGCGGGGGTGGGGCGGCGCGGGGGGCGCCGTCGGGCGCGCGGGCGAGCGCCGCCTCCGCCTCCGCGCGGAGGCGGCGCGCCTCGTCGAGCTCGGACTCCACCACGGCGCGCTCGCGCGCGAGCGCCTCGCGCAGCTCCTCCGCCTCCGCGCGCGCCCCCGCCGCGGCGCGCTCCTCCTCGCCGAGGCGCTCGCGGCGCCGGCGCAGGTCCTCGGCGCCGCGCGCCGCCTCCTCGCGCTCGCGCTGGGCGGCGGCGAGGGCGGCGCGGGTCTTCTCGCGCTCGTCGTGCGCCACGCCGCGGAGCGCCTCGGCCTGCTCAAGGGCGCTCGCGGCGCGCCCCTCCCGCGCCGCGAGCGCCTCCTCGCGGGCGTCGAGCTCCGACCGCCGCGCGCGGAGGGCGTCGCGCGCGCTCGTGTGGGCGGCGCGACTCTCCTCCTGCAGCTCGGCGCGGAGGCGGTCGCGCAGGGCGCCGAGGCCGCGCTCGCGGGCGTCGAGGGCGGCCTCGCGCGCCTCCAGCTCCGCCGCGCGGGCGCGGAGGGCGTCGAGGTCGCGCTCGAGGCGCCCGAGGTCGGTGGCGGCGGCGCGGGCGCGCTCCACCGCCTCGCAGAGCGCCGGGACGTCGCCCCAGGGCACCAGCTCGTCCCCCGCCCCCGCGGGCAGCACCCCGGGCGCCGGCGCGCCGTCGAGCTCCGGGTCGCCCACGAGGTGCCAGCCGAGCTCGTCGTCGCGCACGCGCGCCACCACCTCGTGGAGGGGCAGGCGGGCGGGGGCGTCGTCGTGGGCGGCCTTGTAGCTGAGGGTGAGCCCGCTGGCGCGGAGCGCGTCTCGGAACGACGCCATGTCGCCGCGCGCCGCCGGGTGGGGCGAGAGGCGCTCGGCGATGAGGGGGCGCAGCGCCGGCGGGGCGTCGCGCCAGCCCCCGCCGTGCGGCGCCACCGCCGAGAGGAGGGTGGCGGCGAGGGCGAACACGTCCGCCGCCGGCGACGGCGCCGCCCCGTCGAGCCACTCGGGCGGCGTGAGCAGACTCCGCGCCCCCGAGTCGCCGTCGCGGAGGAGGCGCTCAGCCACCGACAGGTCCTCGCCCTTCACCT
>VGTA01000600.1 GCA_016874875.1 Deltaproteobacteria bacterium
GCCACAGACCCGCGCGCGCCACTCAGCGCGCGACGGACGGGGGCGTATGGAGCCAGAATCTGAACAAAAGAGGGCTTCTTTGAGGGCTTTGTGTTCATAAAATCATCTTTTTTGTGTTTTTTTTGCACACATCGCACGACTCACAAGACCGCGCGCATTATAGAGCACTCATAGATACCCTAAAGCGGCGTCGCTCGCCACCACGGGCGCCGCGCAGGGGCACCGCCACCACGCAGGGAGCACCGTGCGCCTCATCCACACGAGCGACTGGCATCTCGGTCACAAACTCCACAACCAGAGCCGCCACGAGGAGCACGTCGTCTTCCTCGACTGGCTCGTGGAGCAGGTCACCGCCCACGACGTCGACGCCCTCCTCGTCGCCGGAGACGTCTTTGACGCCCCCAACCCGCCCGCCGAGGCCATCAAGCTCCTCTACGACTTCCTCCACAAGCTCCACGCCGCCGCCCCCCACCTCCAGACCGTCATCATCGGCGGCAACCACGACTCCGCCCAGCGCCTAGAGGCGCCGCAGCGCCTCCTGAGCAGCTTCAACGTCCACATCGTGGGCGCCCTCTCCCCCCACGAGCCCCTCGACCTCGACCGCACCCTCATCCCCCTCCACGACAAGCGCGGCGCGCGCGCCGCCTGGGTGGTGGCGATCCCCTACCTGCGCCCCTCCGACCTCCCCAACCTCACCCCGCGCCCCGACAACCACCTCGTGGAGGGGGTGCGCGAGGTCTACCGCCTCGCCCTCGAGCGCGTGGCGGCGCGGCGGGGGCCGGGGGAGGGGGTGGTGGTCATGGGGCACTGCTTTATGGTCTCGGGGCGCGTCTCTGAGGACAGCGAGCGGCGAATCCTCGGCAACCACCAGCACGCGCTCCCCCTCGACCTCTTCCCCATGGACGTCAGCTACGTCGCCCTCGGCCACCTCCACTACGCGCAGGCCCTCAAGGGCGTCGAGAAGATCCGCTACGCCGGCTCCCCCATCCCCCTCTCCTTGGCCGAGCGCGACTACCAGCACCAGGTCGCCCTCGTCGAGCTCGAGGGCGAGGACTCCGCCGCGGGCCCCCGGGGCTCATTTCGCGCCGTGACCCCCCTCTACACCCCCCGCCTCGTGGAGATGATCCGCCTGCCCGCGCGCGGCGGCCTCAGCAGCGACGAGGCGATCAAGGCCCTCAGCGCCCTCCCCGAGCGCGACGAGTCCGTGCCGCTGTGGCGCAGGCCCTTTTTGCACGTCTGCGTCACCCTCGGCAGCCCCGAGCCGCAGCTCAAGGCGCGCGTCTTTGAGGCGCTCAAGGGCAAGCACGCCCGCCTCTCGCGCCTGCAGGTCCTCCTCGGCGCCCCCGACGCCGACGGCGCCGCGGCGGAGCGCCCGCACACGCTGCAGCTCAGCGAGCTCAAGGAGGTGGACGTGTTTCGACGCATGTGGGAGCGCACCTACCGCGACCCGCTCCCCGAGGAGGCGCTCGAGGCCTTCCAGGCGCTGCTCAACGAGGTCCTCGAGGCGGAGGGCGAGGCGTGAAGATCCTCAAGATCAAGGGCGAGAACCTCACCACGCTCGAGTCCTTTGAGCTCGACCTCTGCGCCGAGGAGTTCCGCAAGGGCGGCGGCCTCTTCGTCATCACAGGCCCCACCGGCGCCGGCAAGAGCACGCTGCTCGACTGCATCTGCCTCGCGCTCTACGGCCTCACCCCCCGCTACAACGACAAGACGGGCCCCAGCGTGGGCCACCCGGAGCTCGACGCCGCGCGCCTGAGCGTCAATGACCCGCGCAACCTCCTCCGCAACGGCGCCACCAGCGGCTTCGCGGAGGTGGAGTTCCTCGGCGCGCAGGAGCTCAGGTACCGCGCGCGCTGGGAGATCCGCCGCGCGCGCGGTAAGCTCAGCGGCAAGCTCCAGGAGCCGGCCTGGCGCCTCGACCAGCTCGACGCCGACGGCGAGGTGGCGGCGCAGCTCAACGGCAAGGGCGTCAAGGAGGTGCGCGCCCGCCTCGTGGAGGCCGTGGGACTCACCTTTGAGCAGTTCCGCCGCTCCGTGTTCTTGGCGCAGGGCGACTTTGACGCCTTCATCAAGGCCAACAGCAAGGAGCGCGGCGAGCTCCTCGAGCGCATGACGGGCACCGACATCTACAAGCGCCTCTCGGTGGCCGCCTACACGCGCGCCCGAGACGCGCGCCAGAGCTCTGAGGAGGTGGAGCGGCGCGCGCGCGACCTCCACCTGCTCACCCCCGCCCAGGAGCAGGAGTGCCGCGCGGAGCTCGAGCTGCGCGCGCAGGAGCTCGCGCGACTCAGCGAGCAGCTCGAGGCGCTCCAGCAAGAGCAGTCCACGCTCACGCTCATCGCCCACCGAGAGCAGGCGCTGTCGAGCGCCCACCAGGACGAGGGCTTCTACACCCAGCAGCTCGCGCAGGGCGCCGCTCTGCGCGAGCGCGCGCAGCGCGCGCTCACCCTCGAGCCCCTCCGCCCCCTGCTCGCCGAGCGCCGGCAGCGCGAGGGCGCGCTCGACGCGCAGCGCCACGAGACGCAGGCGCTCGGCCCCCTGCTCGAGCGCCGCGCGGAGGAGCTCGCGCGCGCCGAGGCGCACCACCGCGAGACCGCTGAGCGCGCCCGCGACCTCGAGGGGCGCTGGGGCGCCTCGGAGGACGCCCGCACCCTCGTGCGCGCCGCAGAGCACCGCGCGGAGCTGCTCCGCGCGCAGCTCGACGAGGGGGCGCGCGCCCTCGCCGCCCAGCGGGCCCGCGCCGCGCGCGCCCGAGAGGCGCTCGACGCCCGGCGCGGGGCGCTCGAGGAGCGCGCCGCGCGCCTCGCCGCCGCGCGCGAGCGCCTCGCGCGCCCCGAGAGCGGCGGCGCGCTCGTGGCGCAGGAGACGCGCTGGCAGGGGCGCGGGCGCGCCCTCGCCGCCGCCCTCGACGCCCACGCCGCCGAGGGGGCGCGGCGCGCCGCCCTCGCCGCCGCCCTTGAGGAGGAGCGCCTCGCCCTCGACGACCGCGCGCGGGCCGCGCGCGAGACAGACGCCGCCGTGACCCTCGCGCGCGCCGCCGTCCCCCAGCGCGCCGCCCCCGACGAGGGCGCCCTCGACCGCGCGCGCCAGGGCGCCGCGCGCCTCACCGAGCGCCGCGCGGCGCTCCGGGGCG
>VGTA01000601.1 GCA_016874875.1 Deltaproteobacteria bacterium
GGGGTGGGGGGGGGGGTGGTGGGGGGGGGGGGGGGGGGGGGGGGGGGGGGGGGGGGGGGGGGGGGGGGGGGGGGGGGTGGGGGGGGGGCGCTGCGCGCGCTTGCGCCGGGGCGCGCAGAGGCGCACATTCTGTGAGGCGCGCTCTTTGTCTTTGGGGCGAGCCCTCTCTTCTCCTCGAGGTTCACCCATGTCACGCGCCCCTCACTCACGCGCCCCTCACCCTCAGCGCCGCAGGCGCCCCCGCGCCCCCGCGCCGCTCCTCCCCCCGCGCCTCCCCCCGCTGCCCACGCTCTGCGCCGTCGCCTGCGCCGTCGCCTGCGCCGTCGCCTGCGCCGTCGCCTGCGACGACGCCCCGCCCGCCGCCCCCGCCGGGGCGGGCGCCGCCGCCGGGACCCCCGCCGGGGCGGGCGCCGCCGCCGGGACCCCCGCCGGGGCGGGCGCGCCCGCCGGCGCTGAGCGCCCCGCTGGGGCCACGCCCCCCCCCGAGGGGCTCCTGATCCCCGGGCTCAGCGCCGTCGTAGAGACGCGCTTTGATGAGCTCGGCGCCCCCCACATCACCTGCGCCACGGAGCTCGACTGTTTCGCCGCGCAGGGCTACTGGCACGCCGCGCACCGCTTTGTGCAGATGGACATCAACCGGTGCTTCCCGCAGGGGCGCCTCGGGGAGCGCGTGGGCGCCCTCGCCCTCAACGCCGACCGCGGCAGCCGGCTCGTTTTCGCGCGGCGGGACGGCGGGCGCATCGAGGAGCAGATGTGGGCGGCGAGCAGCCCCGAGTCGCGCGCTATGCTCGAGGCGTACGCGCGCGGCGTGAACGCCTGGCTGGCGGACCTGCGCGCCGGGCGCAACGGCGCGCGCCTGAGCGAGGAGTACTCCTTCCCGCTGTTCAGCGCGCGCCTGATCGAGGACTGGGCGCCGCAGGACTCCCTGTCGGTGGCGCTGGTGCTCATCCAGCAGCTCACCGAGGAGAGCGCCGCGCAGGTCACGCGCGGCCAGCGCCTCGCCGACCTCGGCCCCGCCCTCTACCACGACCTCTACGGCGCCCTGCCCGCCTTCCCCACCGCCGTCCTCACGGGCGCGGAGGGCGTGGGGGCCACGGCGCCGGCGGCGCAGCCCAAGGGGGAGGCGCGCGACGCGCTCCGCGCCCGCCTGCGCGCCGCTGACGCCGCCGCCGCCCGCCTCGCGCCCGCCCGCGCCGCCCTCGCCGCCGCCGCCGCCGCGCTCCCCGCCAAGCCCCTCGGCGCGGCGTTCGGCTCCAACAGCTGGGTGGTGTCGCCGGGGCGCTCGGCGTCGGGCAAGGCGCTCCTCTCGAATGACCCCCACCTCGGCCTGAGCAACCCCTCCGTGTGGTACCTCGCGCACCTCAAGAGCGCCGACGGGCTTAACGCGCAGGGGGTGTCGCTGCCAGGGCTGCCCTCGGTCGTCATCGGCCACAACGAGCACATCGCCTGGGGCATGACCACCACCTACTTTGACTTTAGCGATGTGTACGTCGAGGCCCTCAGCCCGAGCGGCGAGGGGGTGATGCTCGAGGGGCGCGAGGTGCCCTTCACGCGCGTGAGCGACTCCTACACGCTCACCGACACCCCCGCCGGCGCCACCGGCGAGCGCCTCTACGTGCCGCACCACGGCCCCGTGCTGAGCGTGGACCGCGCGGCGGGCGTGGCCCTCACGCTCCGCTGGACAGCGCAGGACGCCGACACCGACGTCAACTTCCTCCACGCGCTCCCGCGCGCCTCCTCCCTCGACGAGGCGCGCGTTGCCCTGCGCGCCATCACCACCATCGGGCAGAACGTGGTGGTGGCGGACGACCAGGGGCGCATCGGCTGGTACCCCTACAACCGCCTCCCGAGTCGCCCCTGGGCCAGCCCCGCCCTCGACCCCTCGCTGCCCCTGCCGGGGCAGGGCGAGGCGGAGTGGGGCGCGCCGCTCCCCTATGAGGACCTCCCGCAGCTCACCAACCCGCCGCTCGGGCTCATCGCCACCGCCAACCACGACCTGACGGGCGCGTTCGCCGACGGCGACCCCACCAACGACCTCACCGGCCCCGGGCGCGCGCTGCAGGAGGCGCCTGACCCGGGCTACCGCTACAGCCAGATCATGCGCCTGCTCGACCGCCCCGCGCCGCACACCCCCGAGAGTCTGCTCGCAGTGCTTCACGACCGCGAGTCGCTGCTCGCCCGCCGCCTGCTGCCGCGCGCGCTGTCGCTCATCGACGCCGCCGCCCTCGACGACGACGGGCGGCGCCTGCTGAGCGCCCTCGCCCCCGGCGGCGCCGCGTGGGGCTACGGCTGCCCCGCCGGGGTCACCAAGGACGAGGCGGCCACCCCTGTGGCGAGCGCGGCCGAGCGCGCCGACGCCGCCGCCTGCCTCGCCTTCCACGCCCTCTACGGGCAGGCGCTCAAGCTCGTCTTCCGCGACGAGCTCGCCGCGGTCAACCCCGCGGCGCGGCGGGTGGCGGGGCTCGAGGCGCTCGCCCGCCTCCTCGCGCGCCCGGGCGACCTCGCCAACGGCGAGGCGTACTGGGACGACGTGAGCACCCCCGACGTGGCCGAGGCCGCCGGGCAGACCCTCGCCCGCGCCGCCAACGCCGCCGGGGCGCTGCTGCGCGGCGCGCTCGGCGAGCGTGCGGAGGGGTGGCTGTGGGGCAAGCTGCACACCGCGTCGCTGGCGGCCAACCTGCTGAGCAACGCCGGGATTCAGACCTTTAACCACGGCCCCTTCCCCAACGACGGCGGACTCTACACGGTGGACGTAGCGGACCCGGCGAGCATGAGCGAGGGGGACTTCACGCAGGGGAGCGGCGCGTCGATGCGCCTCGTCTGCGAGCTCACGAGCCCGCCGCGCTGCTCGGTCGAGGTCCCGGGGGGGCAGCGGCACTTCCGCGACGACCCGCGCTATGACGATTTGCTCCGCCTGTGGCTCTCGCGTACAAGCACGCCGCTCCCCTATGCCGAGTCGGACGTGGAGGCGCGCGCCACGGAGCGCGCCACGCACCGCCCTGCGCCCTAGCGCCCTAGCGCCCTAGCGCCCTAGCGCCCTAGCGCCCTAGCGCCCCGCCCCCCGCCTCGAGGACCCCCGCTTATGGCCAAGCCCCCCGCCCCCCCCCGCCCCACCGTGGACCTCCCC
>VGTA01000602.1 GCA_016874875.1 Deltaproteobacteria bacterium
GTCGGCGGAGCTCTTGGGGACGAGCCTGCTGCCGATTTTGGGTGAGCAGTGGCGTGAGGCCCTCGACGTGAGGGGCTCCGCCACGGACCGCCTCGCGCGCGCGCTGGCCTCTCTCCCCGGGGTGCGCGCGCATTGGGCGATGGAGCTCAAGAGCCACGAGGGGAAGGACGGCAAGGGCAAGAAGGGCGACAGGTGCGAGGAGCGCGTTGAGCTCGTGTGTGTGGGAGCCGACCCGCTCAAGGACCTGTGCGCCTTGGTGACGCGGCGCTTCACGCTCTTTGGCGAGCTGGAGGGGGCGGCGAGGGGCGAGGCGGCGCGGGCGGGGGTCTTCGGCGTGGGCGCGGAGGACCTCGCGGCGCTGTGTCGGGGCGAGGTGGACCTCGAGGAGGTCTTGCTGCTCGCGCGGCCCCTCGCCACGATGTCCGCGCGGTCTCGGTCACCTGCGCCGAGGGCGGTGAGCGAGGAGGGGCGCGCGGGGGCGCAGGCGGCTTCGCGGGCAGGCGGCGCGCCGCCAGCGCCGCAGCTCGAGCTGCTCGCGCCGCCCTCGGCGCTCGGCGCGCTCCCCGCCTATCTCCGCCGCCTGTGGCTGTCGTATGTCCCCTTTGAGCTCAACGGGCGCGCCTTCCCTCGCGACGCGCGCGTGGTTCACCTGCTCGCCGCGGGGCGCGTGGAGGAGGCGCGCCGGCACCTCGACGCGCGCCTGCGTGTCATGGGCCTCCCGCTCTCGCCGCTCGCGGGGGTGTCGGTGTCGAGGGCGGAGGCGCTCTTGGCGGTGGCGAGCTTGGCGTTCCCCTTGGGCTTTGAAGCGGCGTCGCGGCTCTTGGGGAGCGTGTGGCCGTCGGTGACGCGCCGCGCTGAGGGCGCGGGGGCGGGTGAGCAGGTGTCCTGATTTTTTTGATGTGTCTTAAAGATTTGCACTCAGCGGTGTGTCACGCGCTGTGGGCCTCAACCCCTCAAGGTCGCTCCAGTTGATGAGCGAAGGAGATCGCAGATGTCGAAAGAGATGAGAGAGAATACCCCCTTTGAGCAGCTCGCCTCATCAGAGCTGTCACGCCTCCTGTTCAACATCCCGCTCAAGGTGACGCAGGGCAACCGCTTTCAGCCCACGGGCTTCCCCAACCTCGGCGCGGCGACGTATGTGATCAACGGGAAGATGAGCGTGATCGTGGAGAGCCACCAGAGCATGACGAACCGCCTTGAGGGGCAGGTGATGGACGAGGAGGGCCGCCCGATTGAGCTCTTGTCGCGGATGTCCTATGTGCGGGTGATGAGGGATCGTCGGCTGATGACGACCTCGCTGCGTGAGCCGCACCGCCTGAACAGCCCCCACCTGCTCAACGCGGCGTACGGCGCGGAGCGCTTTGAGGAGACCCTGAAAAATACGTTGGATGCGAATTGGCTGAGCTGGCTCTTCAAGCATGATGTGAACACGCTCATCCACGGGGTGTTCTTTTCACAGGTGAAGGACAAGCACGACAAGCGCCTCGCGCGCCTGCTGTCGGCCTATATTGAGGCGCACAACGCGACCGCGGTGCTGTCGGGGGGGGTGAAGACCGAGACGGTGACGGGGACGGGCGTGACGGCGGAGGACGGAGGCGGCATGATCCCGTTCACGCGGGAGGAGTTCGTGGCGGAGAAGATCATGCTGTACGTGAGCCTGGATCTGGCGCATCTGCGCTCTTACAGGCTCACTGAGCCTCAGCGCCGCCTCCTGTTGGCGCTCGCGCTCTACAAGGTCCGGCGCTTCATCTCCGAGCCCCAGCGCCTCAGGACGGCGTGTGATCTTGTGGCGGAGTCTGATGAGGTGGGCGCGGAGGGCTCAGGCCTCCTCCTGCCGAGCCTGCAGGAGCTTGAGGATGTGCTCAAGGGGGCTGATTTCAGCGATATGGTTCAGTTGGAGTTAATCGCCGCTGCGCCTAAGCCGCAGGATGCGCAGAAGGGCAAGGGCAAGGGCAAGGGCAAGGGCAAGGGCAAGGGCAAGAATGATGTGAGCGCGGATGAATCGGAGGAGGATGAGGAGGCGGATCCGCCGCAGAGCGCCTCCGCCGACTAGACCCTTATTCACTCAACAGCCTCTCGCTAGATCAGGTCACGCTATGTCGCTGTGTATGCGGTTCGAGTTTCCCCACAAGAAGTATTTCGCCACCTCGTGGGCGCACCACCCCAACGAGGGGGTCGCGGAGTGGCCTCCCGCGCCGTGGCGTGTGCTGCGGGCGCTCATCTCGGCGGGGTTTAAGGTGGCGCCGGAGGGGTGGGCGGACGCTGAGGGGCGGCCGTCGCCGCTGGCGCTCGGGCTGCTCCACAAGCTCTCGGCGGAGCCGCCTGAGTATCGTCTTCCGCTGGGGACGCGGGTACACACGCGCCACTACACGCCGATCCCGGGGGAGGAGAAGACGAAGCTCCTCTTGAGTCCCTTTGTGCAGCTCGGGGAGGAGCCGTGGGTGGATGTGCGCTGGGAGCGGGTGTCGCTCTCCTCTGAGGAGGAGCGGCTCCTCGTGGCGCTGCTGCCGGGCGTGGGCTACCTCGGGCGCTCTGAGTCGGTGGTGGAGGCGTCGGTGGTGGGTGAGCCGCCGGGCGGTTGGGAGCCTAACTGCTTCCCCTATAACGAGGAGCGCGACGCGCGCCGCGCGCCCATGGGGGAGCGCTTTGAGGTGATGGGGGCGCTGCCGGCGGAGGAGCGCGCGGATTGGCTGCGCGAGGTGCGCGAGGCGGGCGCGCGTCCCCCAAAGGGGCTCAGGTGGCCTACGGGGGAGCTGGAGGCAGAGTTCCTGTTTCAGTGCCTGACGCTCTCCACGGACACGCTGCGCGCCAAGCCGATCTGGGCGCGCCCGCCGCTGTCGGCGCAGCTCCCGTATCTTCATCTGCCGAGTGAGGTGGTGGGGCGGGGTGAGACGCGCCGCGCGGTGGAGGTGCGGGGGGGGGAGTATGTGCTGCTGGGGCTCCAGACGGCGACGGGGCGCCGTGGGGCGCTGCCGGGGGTGGCGCGGACGCGGTCGGTGGCGGAGTGTCTGCATCAGGCGCTGGCGTGTCATGTGGATGCTTGGTGCAGGGCGGATGAGGTGCGCTATGGCGGCGAGGTGGGGCTCGCGGCGCGTCATCAGTCTCTCCAGGAGGGGCTGCTCGGGG
>VGTA01000603.1 GCA_016874875.1 Deltaproteobacteria bacterium
CCCACCCCCCCCCCCCCACACACTCCAAGGAGGCGGGGATGCACAGGGACTCGTAGTCGCTGATCGACTGACAGGTCTCGCCCCCTGCGCAGTGCGTGTCGTTGTCACAGAGGCGGTAGCAGAGCTGCCCCATCTGGCCCGCGACGCAGACCTCCTGCGCGCCGCATGACAGGTCGCTGTCGCACGGCCTGCAGGACTCCTCCTGCGGGGGGGCCGGCGGGACGCAGACGCCGCCCACGCAGAGCGCGTCGCCGCTGCAGCGGTCGCTGTAGACGGGGCGGCAGGCGTCGCGCAGGGCGCACACGCCCTGGCCGCAGAGGCGGTCGGGGGCGCAGTCGTCGTCGCTGGCGCACCGCTGCGGCGGGCGGCAGTAGCCCTGCTCGCAGAGGTCGTCCCCGAGGCAGTCGGCGCGGCTCCGGCACTCGTAGGCGGCGCAGAGGGTGTAGTCAAAGACGCAGGCGCCGCCGTCGCAGAAGAGATTCTGCTGGCCTGTGCGGTTGCAGTCCTCCGCGGTCTCGCAGGGCAGGCGGCAGCCCGGGGCGCCGCTGAGGCACACGAGGTCCACGCCGCAGCCAGGGGCGCCCGCGACGCCCTCGCCGCAGGGGGCGCACAGGCGCCCGCGCACGCCGTCGCGGCAGCGCCCCTCCTCGGCGCTCAGGTCGCAGTGGCGGCCGGCGCCGCACTGCCCGTCGGCGGTGCAGGCGCCGGCGGGGGCGTCGGCGGGGGCGCAGCGCCCCGCGAGGCAGCGGGGCAGGGCGGCGGGGCAGGCGGCGTCGTCGGCGCAGAGGGGCGCCACGCAGGCGAGGCCGTCGCAGGCGTAGCCGGCGGGGCAGGGGCCGCCGCAGGGGGCGCGGCAGGCGCCGTCGGCGCAGGCGTAGCCCGGGGCGCAGTCGGTGTCGGCGGCGCAGGCGGTGTCGTAGAAGCGGCAGAGGCCGGCGTCGCTGCTGCAGAACTGGTCGCGGGGGCAGTGGGCGTCGGCGGCGCAGGGGCTCGGCGGCGTAAAGCAGTAGCCGTCGTCGCGGTGGCACACCTCCCCCGCCAGGCACCCCGCGTCCGTCACGCACGCGCCGGTGAGGGCGCGCACCTCAAAGAGCGCCTCTCCCTCGCTCGGGTACGCGCGCTCGCCGCCGCCGTTGGAGGCGACGAGGCGGAGTCCGTAGTCGGCCACGGGGAAGCCCCCCGCGAGCAGCGCGGTCCACACCTCGCCGTCAAAGGTGGCGCGCACCATGCCCTGCGCGTTGAGCGCGTCGCTGCCTGCCACGGGCGCCGGCACCCCCTCCGGCGCCCGCCGCGTCCAGGTGAGCCGCACCTCGTCCACGGCCCCCTCCACCCGCGCCGTTACCAGGTAGGGCCCCTCGGCGTCCTGGCTGGCGCGCGGGAGGCGCGCCTCGGTGATGGTGGGGGGGGTGGGGGTGCAGCTGAGCAGGATGAGGGGGAAGGCGAGGGCGAGGGCGCGGGCGAGGGCGAGGGCGAGGGCGAGCTTTTCGCGCGAGCACGGTGGCGTTGGGGGCATGGGTGACCTCGGGCTATGGGGTGTGTACTCAGTAACAAAATGCGCCATCTGCGCAAAGGGCACATGAGTTGTGGGGCTAAGAACCCTATGTTAGGCTCGCGGTCGAGATTTGAGCGCACGACACGCGCAGAGAGAGCGTCACCCCACATGAGCGATGAGCGCGATGAGAGCGATGAGCGCGATGAGAGTGATGAGCGCGATGAGAGTGATGAGCGCGATGAGAGTGATGAGCGCGATGAGCGCGATGCACGTCCTTACCCTAGCCAAGCGTATGAAGCGTATGACCACGACGCGCGAGCCGAACTAGAGCGCACCAACGATGACCTAAGTGAAGAGCTTAAACCCTACGACGCCCTGCTCAACGACACGGTCGTAGCCTGGTGCGCTATCAGGCTGCTGAAGGCTCGCTACTACGAACGCGCGCTCGACTTGCCGCTGGTGGCGGAGCAGCAGCGCGAAGCGCAGAGGCGCGCGCAGCTCGCCCGCCTCGGTCGCCCCCGTCGCCCCCACCCGCGGCGCCCCGCGGCGCCGAGCCGCCCTCTATCGCTAAGGGACCTCAGCGTCTCAGAGCTTGAGGCGCTGCTGCGCTCAAGACTCCGGCGCACGGCGCTCAAGGCTCTGCGCGTCAGCGTGATAGACGCGGAGGAGGTGGCGGAGCGAGGAATCGAGAGGTGGCGCACCAAGGCCAAGGAGCGGGCAAATAAGCTGGCCGGCGACCCACCGGAGGTGAACACGCTCGCCCACAACGATGATGGCTGTTATCTGGCGCTGTTGACCCTGCGCGAAAAGGAGGACGCGCGGCTCCTCTCTCAGCACGACTCACAGAGCGGCCAAGGCCAGAACGGCCACGGATACCTGTACAGGCACGCGCTCGACAGCTACAGGCAGCTCAGGCTCCTCCCCAGCGTCTCCCAGCCCGCCTCGGACGAGGAGGACGCGCGCGGCCACAAAAACGACCCCGAGGCGCCCATCAGCGCCCCGCAGCAGCATGCGTACTACGACGAGCAGCTCGAGGAGCGCCTCTACGCCGACCTCTACCTTCACCTCAAGGGCGCGCGCTTCTTTGAGGAGCTGACCCGCCTCAAAGAGACGCGCGCCCCAGAGCGCGCTTACATGATCAGGTCCTGGCAAGCGGCGCTCGACAGCCACACCCGCGCGCTGCTCGCAGGGGAGGCGGGCTGGGATGTCACGCGCCTCGACGCGCCCGACTGCGTCACGGGCGAGCCCTACCCCGTCGCCTGCACGCGCTCCCTAGACGCCGACGCGCTCAACTTCACCGAGCTCTTTCGAGCCGTGGCGCCCGAGCGCGGCATCCCCGAGAGCAATTATCTGCGCACCTGGCGCCACACGCGAGACGACCTCAGCAAAGCCCTCGCGGTGCGTATCGGCCAGCTTGCCGCCCAGCTCACCGCAGAAGACCACGAGCGGTTCAAGGACCTCCGCCGCAAGATGACCGAGGCGGAGACCCACGCGCAGCGCGCCCCCGACGAGCGCTCCGCCGACATCCGCTACGCCACGCGGCTGCTCTCGCTGCGCGCGCAGACGCAGCTCTGCGCGCTCAACCACCCTCTAGGCTGCGCGCAGCCCGATCTGCTGCTCAG
>VGTA01000604.1 GCA_016874875.1 Deltaproteobacteria bacterium
CCGGCCGCGAGCGGGGCGAGGGGCGAGCGGGGAGGGGGCACGGCGAGGCTCCGGGGGTGAGGGCGGCGCGCGGGGCGCGCGGGGGCGGCTCGGGGATCATGGGGCACGCGGGGGGCGCGCGCAAGGCGCGGCGCGCGGTCAGCGGACGAGCCGAAACCCCACGTTGGCCTCACGCGCCCCCGGGTCACGCCAGCCGCGCGGTGGCGCGGTGAGGGGCGCCGCGGGCGACGACCACGCCCCGCCGAGCACCGGCGCCTCCCCCGCGCGCTCCCCCGCCCCCCACTCCCACAGGTTGCCCACGAGGTCACACAGCCCCTCGACGGAGCGCCCGCCCGGGCGCGCGCAGGAGGGCTGCGCGCGCAGCGCGGCGCCGCAGGCGGGGGCGAGCCCCTCCATGAGCGTGGCGCGCGCGCAGCTCGGCAGGGCGGTCCCCCACGGCCACGGCCCCCCCCCGAGCAGCGCCGCCCACTCCTCGGGCGTGGGGAGGCGCCCCCCCGCCCACGCCCCAAACGCCTCCGCCTCGGCGCGCGTCACGCAGCTCAGCGGCAGGTCGGGGGCGGGGGGCGCGCCCCCCCAGGCGCAGTCGCCGTAGGGGGCGCGGTGGGGCGCGAGGGGGGGGCAGGCGCCCGCCGCCGCGCAGGCGGCGTACTGCGCCGCCGTGACCTCGCCCTCGAGCGCCTCGCGGAGTCCGTGGGCGCGCAGGGCGGGGACGCGCACCCACCGGAGCGCCCCCGGCGCCGCCCGCTCGCCCCGGGGGGCGGGGGCGCGGGGGGCGGGGGGCGGGCTGAGCGGGCTGAGCTGCGCGAGCAGGAGACCGAGCGCGAAACTGCCCGCCCACACCGCCCACGCCGCCCGCGCCCCGCGCTCCGCCCGCGCCCCGCCCGCCCCGCCCGCCCCGCCCACCCCGCCCGCCCCGCCCGCCCTGCCCGCCCCGCCCGCCCCGCTCGCCTCCCGCGTGAGAGTCAGCGTGAGCAGCGCCGACACGCCCTCTGCGCTCAACGCCCGCGGCGGCGCGTCCTGCGGCGCCTCCGACGGCGCGTCGAGGTAGGGGCGCAGGGCGAGGGCGAGCGCCTCGCCGCTCGGGTAGCGCGCGGCGGGGTCAGCGGCGCACGCGCGCTCAAGCGCCTCGTCGAGTCCCCTCGGCGCGCCGAGGGCGAGGGCGGAGAGGAGCGGCGGGGCGGCGCTCAGGTGCAGGCGCATCATCTCCGCCGCCCGAGGGTGCGGCTGCTGCGGCGCGAGCAGCGGGTGCCGACCCATGACCACGTGATAGAAGATGAGCCCGAGCGAGTACACGTCCGCCGGCGGCCCCGCAGGCTCCCCGAGGCACACCTCAGGGGCCATGTAGGCGGGAGAGCCCACCACCACCCCCTGCCGCGTGCTGAAGGCGCCGTCGGCGTCGAGGAGCTTGGCGACCCCAAAGTCGAGCACCTTGACCCCCTGCGGCGTGAGGAGCAGGTTGGAGGGCTTGAGGTCGCGGTGCACCACCCCGAGCGCGTGCGCCGCCCCCGCGCCCAGCGCCGCCTCGTAGACCCACCGCAGCGCCACCCGCCACGGCGCGGGGCGCCGCTCAAAGGGGACCGCGGAGAGCGGCTCCCCCTCAAGCGCCTCCAGAATCATCACCGGGCGCCCCTCGTGGAGCTCGAGCCCCTCTAGGCGCACCACGTGCGGGTGGTCGAGGCGGCGGAGCACATCCGCCTCGCGCGAGAAGCGCTCGCGCTCCTCGGCGCCCTGCAGGCTGAGGGCGGGGCGCAGGACCTTGAGGGCGCGCCGCTCCCCCGGCGCGCCCCGGCGCTCCCCCAAGAGCACCTCGGAGCTCCGCCCCTCCCCGAGGCGCCCGAGCACCACGAAGCCGCAGACCTCCGCGCGCGCGCTCAGCGAGGGGAGCGGCGCGCTCACCGCTGCGCGCCTCGCCCTCGCGCGCGCCCGAGGTAGCCGTCGATCAGCGCCCGCTCATCGAGCCCGTACGCCTGCGCGAGCTGGCGCAGGAAGCCGCGCAGGTACACGGCGGGCAGCGCGGCGAGCTCCTCGTCCTCGATGCGCGAGAGCACCTGCAGGCTGATCTTGGTCCGCTCGTGCACCTCGTCGAGCGTGACCTCGTGGGCGAGGCGGAGGCGCCGGAGGGCCGCGCCGCTCAGCGGCTCGAGGGAGGCGCGCGCCGCCGCCTCGGCGGGCAGCAGCGTCGTGGGGCGCGCCGAGAACGGACTCGGCGCCCGCGCCTCTGCGCGCTGCGCCGGCAGCCCCCCCGGGAAGACCTCGTCGTTGTACTCGCGGCGGCTGAGGGGGTTGGAGAGGCGCAGGTAGGCCTCCTCGATCTGGTCGGTGAGGGCGGCGGCCTGCGCGCGCGTGTACAGGCCGTAGGTGGCGATGGAGTCGGGGTGGTAGCGGCTGAGCAGCGCCCGATAGGAGCGCTTGAGGCCCTCGTCGTTGACGTGGGGGTCCACCTCTAGGAGCGTGTAGAGCGTCTGGTCTTGCGCGTCCACCTGCGCTTGGCTGTACGCGGAGCGCTGCAGCTGAAGCTCCTCGAGGGTGGGCGTGGCGGGGCGCGGGCGCATGGAGGGCGCGGCGGGGCGCGGGCCGAGACTCGCCTTGAGGCGGCGGGGGTCGAGGGGGCGGACAGCGGGCGGCAGGGAGGCGGGGGGGTGGCTGTGGGGGCTCATGCGTTGAGGCGCTCCGAGATAAGACTCATGACCCGGCGCGCCAGGCGCTCAAGGTCGTTGCAGACCACCGCGCCCGGGTGCTCAAGGACGAGGGGGCGGCGCTGGCGCTGCTGGAGACTCCGGTAGGCGACCTCGTCGTAGTCGATGGCCGCGAGGGGGGAGGCGCTGATGCGCCACTTGCGGTGGACGCTGGCGCAGACATCCACCAGCAGGTCACGGTCGGCGTGCGTGCGGCAGTGGTTGAGGATGAGCTGCGGCGTAAAGCTCTTGAGGCGCGCGCGGGTGGCGTCCGCCGCCTCGCGGTTGACGCCCGAGAGCGCCTGCACGAGCGCGCTCGGCGTCTGGAGGTTGCCCACGTGGTCGGCCATCAGCAGCGCGCGCGCCACGATGGAGGCGTCGTCGCCGGCGTCGAGGAGGCGGCGGAAGAGAGCGGCGCGCAGGAAC
>VGTA01000605.1 GCA_016874875.1 Deltaproteobacteria bacterium
CCTGTTCGTCAACCTGCCTCAGACTCCCGCCTACCCCAGCCTTGAGGAGGCGCGGCTCGACGGGCGCGTGGACGTGATGATGCGCTACGTGGTGCAGCTCGGCGACGATGAGGTCACGGCGCTCTCGCGCCTGCCGAGCGCCAACGCCTTCCTCAAGGGGCAGTACGCGGTGACGCGCGGGGGCGCCCTCGTGGAGTCGCCGCAGCTCTCGGCGCTCTTTGAGGGCGCCGCGGCGCGCCCGCGCCTCGGCGTCAAGGGCACGCCGGCGCGCCGCCTCCTCGGCCCGCTCTTTGATGAGCTCCTCGGGGTGTCGGCGCCGCAGGGCGGCGGCGCGCTGCGCGCCACGCTCGACGACCTCGCCGTGCCCGCGCCCCTCGCCGCGCGCCTGTGTGACCTCGCCGCGCGCGGCGCCTGGGCGCGGGACGCCGACGCCCTCGCGGTGGTGGAGGAGGTGGAGGAGCGCGCCTCGCGCGGCCTCGACGCGCTCTACGCCCGCCACCTATCGCCGCTGGTCTTTTATGTGGGCTGCGTGGGCGCCCTCCCGCACGACGTGGAGGGGCGCGACGTGGAGGGGCGCGCCCTCACCGCCGAGGAGCTCGTGGCGCTGCGCCCGGGGCTGCGGCTGACGCGCGCGGAGGAGGACGCCACCTTCTTTGTGCTAGGAGATGGGCACCTGCTGTCTGTATATGCAGAGGAGGTCTTGTTTTCGCGCGACTGAGTGCCCCGGCCCCTCGCCCCCTCAGCGCGCCCTCACCACCGCCGAGAGGAGGGCGCGCGTGCACCGAGCATGCTTGTTGATCGGGGCCTCCCTCGGCCCCCTGCTGCCCCCCCTGCTGCCCCCCCTGCTGTCCCCCGCGATCCTCGCCGCGCCCCTCGCCCCCCTCGACCCGCTCGCGGTGGAGGAGGCCCCCGTGGTGGAGGCGCCCATCCGCGAGGTGGTGGTCTTGAGCGACCGCGCGGTGGTCCGCCGCGTGGGGGAGGCGCGCCCGAGTCCGCGCGGCGCCGCCGTCCGCCTGCCCGACCTCCCGCTCGGCGCTCGCCACATCCGCGTCTCGAGCCCCCGCGCCGCCGTCACGCGCGTGGAGACGCGCCGCGTGACGCGCCTCGCCGCCCCCCTCGCCGACCTCGCGCGGGCGGCGGAGGCGCTCGAGGCGCTGCGGGCGGAGCGGGCGCGCCTCGAGGCGCGGCGCGCGGCCCCGGCGGCGGAGCTCGGGTGGCTGCGCGCCCTCTCCCCCCTCCCCGCCGCCGAGGCCCCCCGCCCCGGCGCCGCCCCGCTGGCGCTGAGCGCGGCGGCGCTGTCGTCGTGGCGCGAGACGCGCGCCCTCTCGCAGGGCCGCCAGGCGCGCGCGCAGGAGGCGCTCGACGCCCTCAGCGACGCCGTCGCCGCCCTCGACGCGCGCCTCGCGGCGGCGGTGGCGGAGACGCAGGCGCTGCTGTCGCGGGCGGAGGCGCGCGAGGTCCTAGAGGTGGTGGTGTCGCTCTCGGGGGCCGCGGAGCCCGCGCCCCTCACCCTCGAGTACACCACGCCCGACGCCCGCTGGCGCCCGCGCTATGAGCTGCACTTTGACCTCAAGCGCAGCGCGGCGCGGCGGGTGATGCTCGCGGAGGTGAGCCAGCAGAGCGGCGAGGACTGGCCGCGGGCGCTCCTGCGCTTCTCCACCGCCGCGCCCCCCGAGCCGCACCCCCGCCCCCGCCTGATGACCTGGGCGCTCGGCGAGGCCAAGGACCTCCTCCCCGCCCCGCGCCCCGCCGAGCCCCTCGCCCGCCCCCCGCGCAACCCGCCCCCCGCGGAGCAGCGCGCCGCGGGGGCGGAGGGGGCGGCGGCGGTGACGCGCGCGGTGGGCCGCCTGCGCGCCGCCCTCGACGCCGCGCAGGGCGACGTGGCGCGGGGGGAGGGCGCGCGGCAGGAGGGGGGGCGGTCGGAGGGGGCGTATGTGGGCGGGAGCGGGCTCCTCGGCGGCGCCGAGGAGGTCTACCGCGCGCCGTACCCCTCGGCGGCGCCCCCGCCCCCGCCCCCGCGCCCCGCCCCAGGCCGCCCGCAGCCCCCGCCGATGGCGCCTCGCGCGGCCTCGAAGCGCGCCCTCGCCCCCTCGATGGCCGCGTCGGCGCCCCCGCTGGAGTCCTCGCTGGAGTCCTCGCGGGATTCCTCGCCGGCGCCCTCGCTGGCGCGCGACGAGGGCTCCTACCCCGCGGCGCTCTCGGGGGCGCCCGGTGGGCGCCGCGCGCCGTCGTCGAGCGGGGGGCTGACGTTTGAGGGGGAGGTCGCCGTCGCCGCCCCGCCCCCCCAGGACCCGCAGTCCCCCGCCGCGCCCGCCGCCGGCGCGGAGTACCTCTTTGAGGCCCCCACGCCGTCGTCGCTCCTTGGGGACGGCGCGCCGATCTTGGTGCCCATCAGCGCTGAGGAGTCGCCGGTGGCGCTGAGCTACGAGGCCACCCCCGCCCTCGCCCCCCACGCCTATCTGCAGGGCGCCCTCACCTACAAGGGCGCGCGCCCGCTGCTCGGGGGGGCGGGCGCGCTCTTCTCGGGGGGGGACTACGTGGGCGAGGTGACTCTCGAGACCGTGCGCGACGGCGGCGTCTTCACCGCCCCCCTCGGCGCCGACACCGATGTGCGACTCGAGCGCCGCGTGGAGCTCAAGAGCGTGGTGGAGGGCTTCTTTAAGGCTGAGGAGGTCACGCTCTACACCACCACCCTCCAGGCGGGCAACTACAAGCGCCGCCCCGTCCGCCTGCGGGTGTGGGACGTGGTGCCCGTGAGCGACCGCGAGGAGGTCAAGGTGGAGTACCTAGGCGCCACGCCAGAGGGGACGCGCGCGGAGGACGGCGGGGGGGTGATCTCGTGGGACCTCGACCTCAAGCCGGGGGAGGTGAAGCGCGTCGTGATGAAGTACCAACTCCGCCGCCCCAAGGGCTGGCGCCTGACGCAGCGCTGAGGAGCTGACCGATGACCCCGCCCCGCCTCGCGCCCCCTGCCCGCGCCGCCCCCCGCGCCGCCCGCGCCGCCCTCTGCGCCGCCCTCTGCGCCGCCCTCTGCGCCGCCCTCTGCGCCGCCCTCTGCGCCGCCCTCTGCGCCGCCCTCTGCGCCCTCCTCTCCTCAGC
>VGTA01000606.1 GCA_016874875.1 Deltaproteobacteria bacterium
GCCGCCGCGCCCGCCGCCGCGCCCGCCGCCGCGCCCGCCACCCCCGCCGTCGCGCCCGCCGTCGCGCCCGCCGCCACCCCCCTCGCCGCCGCCTGGGGGGCGCTCGCCGCCGTCGCGCTCGGCGGCCCTGAGGGGCTCCGGCGCCCCGTTGGGGACCTGCCCACGTGCGAGGTGGTGTGGAGGCGCCACGCGAGCTCCCTGCGCCTCTCGCGCGGGCGCGGGGCGCCGGTCTCCTGCGCGCCGCCGCCGCTCGCCGCCCACGCCGCCGCCCTCCGCGCCCTCCTCGCCGCCCCCGTCGCCCTCGCCGCCCCCACGCGCCTGTACCTCTCGGGGCCCCTCGCGCTCACCCTCGACGCCACCTGGGCGGCGGAGGTGGCGCGGGGGCACCTGCGGCTCGCGGGGGCGGGGGCGCTCAGCCCCCACGTGGCCTACGCGCGCGCGCTCGACGCCTCCGGCGCCCTGCGGGGGTGGCGCGCGGTCCTCGGCGCCCTCGGCGTCACGCTCGAGGGGGTGGAGGCGGAGAAGCACGGCCCCCTCTGCGACGCCCTCGCCCTCAAGCCGGGGCGCGAGGCGCGCGCGGCGCTCAAGGGGAGGCCCTGTGACGCGCTGGGGCACGGGTTCCGCCTCGCGCCCGCCGCCCCCGCCCCCTCGCCGGCCCCCTGACTCGCGTTGGGCTCGAGCTCGTCCTTGAGCGCCTCCACGCGCGGCGTGGGCCCACCGGCGAGGGTAGACTCCAACGGCGCCCGCGGCGGCGCCCACGAACAAGACGTTTTTGGTACGCGAGCTCGGCGCTCCCGCTCGTTTCGCGCGGCGCCTCGCGCGGCGCCTAGACCGCAGCCCCGCCCCTGATCAATCCCGCCCCTGATCTATCCCGCCCCACACCGCCTCGCTCCGCAGGGCGTGGTCCGCGAGCACCAGCAAGCACGCCGCCTCCACGAGGGGCACGGCGCGGGGCAGGACGCAGGGGTCGTGGCGGCCCTCGTTGCGAAACGTGACCGGCGCGCCCTCGCGCGTGAGGGTCTCCTGCTCCAAGAAGTGCGTGGAGACGGGCTTGAAGGCGCAGCGGGCGGTGAGGGGCGCGCCGGTGCTGATGCCGGCGAGGACGCCGCCGGCGTGTTGGGTGCGCGGGGCGCCGTAGCGCACGCCCTCGGGGGCGAGGGGGTTGGGGGCGTGCGCTAGCGCCTCCTCGGGCGTGCGCGCCACGCGGACCCATGCGTCGTTGTGGGCGCTGCCGCGCAGGCGCGTGCCCTCAAAGCCGCTCCCCACCTCAAAGCCCTTGCAGGCGGGCAGCGAGAGGCAGGCCTTGGCGAGGTCCGCCTCGAGCTTGTCGAACACGGGGTCCCCCCAGCCGGCGGGCGCGCCGCGCGCCACCACCCCCACCACGCCGCCCACCGTGTCGCCCGCCTTGCGCGCCTCCAAGATGAGCCCCTCAAAGCGCGCCGCCGCCGCCGGGTCGGGGCAGCGCGTGGGGTGCGCCTCCACCGCCGCCCGCGTCACCGCCGTCGCCTCCACCGCCGCCCGCTCCCCCGCCACCTCGTCCACCCACGCCACCACCTCCACCCCGTAGCGCGCCGCCAGCCACTGCCGCGCCACCGCCGCCGCCGCCACCCGCGCCGCCGTCTCGCGCGCGCTCGCCCGCCCCCCGCCGCGCCAGTCGCGCACCCCGTAGCGCGCCTCGTAGGTGTAGTCGCCGTGCCCCGGGCGGAAGAGCCCGCTCACGCCGTCGTAGCTCTGGCTGCGCGCGTCGGCGTTGCGAATCAGGAGCGCCAGCGGCGCCCCCGTGGTGCGCCCCTCAAAGAGCCCGCTGAGCACCTCCACCGCGTCGCCCTCGCGGCGCTGGGTGGTGAGGGCGCTCTGGCCGGGGCGGCGGCGGTCGAGGTCGGCCTGCACGGCGGCGAGGTCGAGGGCGAGGCCCGGCGGGCAGCCCTCCACCACGGCGCCGAGGGCGGGGCCGTGGGATTCGCCAAAGGTGGTGACGCGGAAGAGGGTCCCGGTGGCGCTGCCCACGGCGCGCCCCTCAGCGCTCGCCGCGCGGGGCGGCGGGGGGCGCGAGGGGCGCGAGCTCGCCGCGCCGCTCGCGGGCGTACCAGTCCTCCGCGCGCGCCACCGCCTCCGCCACCCCCACCACGAAGCCCGTGCGCTGGTGCAGGTGCTCGGGCGCGAGGTCGAGGACCGAGCCCTCCCCCCACGTGTCGGCGCCCCCGGCGGCGCGGGCGATAAAGGCGAGGGGGTTGCACTCGTAGAGCAGGCGCAGCTTGCCGCGCTTGTTGTGGCTGTCCACGGGGTAGAGGAAGACGCCGCCCTTGATGAGGTTGCGGTGGAAATCCGCCACCAGCGAGCCCATGTGCCGCCCCGTGAGGGCGCGGCGCGCGCGGTTGCGCTCCTTGAGCTCCCCCATCAGCCCCCGGGTCCAGGCGGGCCAGTAGGGCTCGTTGAGCTCGTTGGCCGACACCATCGCGAGGGTGTCTGGTATGCGGAGGTTGGGGCGGCTGAGGAAGAACTCGCCCACCACGGGGTCGAGGGTGAAGCAGTCCACGCGCTCGCCGTCGGCGTACACGAACACCGTGGAGGAGCCGTAGATCACGTACCCCGCCGCCACCATGTCGCGCCCGGGGCGCAGGACGTCCTCGAGGCGCTCGGGGCGCGACGGGCAAGCGTAGACGCCGAAGATGGTGCCGATGGAGGCGCTCACGTCGATGTTGCTCGAGCCGTCGAGGGGGTCAAAGACCACCAGGTAGTCGCCGGCGAGGGCGGCGGGCACGCGCAGCCAGTCGTCCTCCTCCTCGGACGCCATCGCCGCCACGCAGCCCGACTGCTCGAGGACGCTGATGAAGGTGTCGTTGGCGATGCGGTCGAGGCGCTGCACCTCTTCCCCCTGCACGTTGACCTCCCCCGTCTCCCCCCACACCTCGATGATGCCCGCGCGCCGCACCTGCGCGGCGATCATCTTGGCGGCGACGCCGATCTGCGTGATCAGCGTGGAGAGCGCGCCGCGGAAGCGCTGGGGCTGGTTGTGGAGGATGTGCTGCGTGAGCGTGGTCTGCGCCACGCGGGGCATGGGAATCTCTCTAGACATGGTCGGGGCTGTCTTTGGGGGT
>VGTA01000607.1 GCA_016874875.1 Deltaproteobacteria bacterium
GAGGGGCTAGACGAGGGGCTAGACGAGGGGCTAGACGAGGGGCTAGACGAGGGGCTAGACGAGGGGCTAGACGAGGGGCTAGACGAGGGCGCGGGGGCGGGGGCCTTGGCGCCGCTCGATTCTGTGGACATCGACGCGGCGGACGAGGGGCCAGCGGTGGAGGTCCTCGGCGGGGAGGGGGCGCCGGCGGAGCTGTTGGCGGATGACCTCATCGAGGAGGAGCTGATCGAGGATGAGCTGGTGAGCGACGCGATGATCGAGGAGGACCTCGGCGATGAGGCGCTCATCGTGAGCGAGGACCTCATCGAGGGGGAGGACCTCCTCGCTGGGGACGAGAGCCAAGACGACCTGAGCCTGCCTGACGAGAGCCTGCCCGACGAGAGCCTGCCCGACGAGAGCCTGCCCGACGAGAGCCAAGACGACCTGAGTCTCGACGACATCACCTCCTCCGCCCGCGACCGCGACGAGCGCCGCTGATGCGCTACGGCGTCATCTCCGACATCCACGCCAACCTCGAGGCCCTCGAGGCGTGCCTGCGGGCGCTCGAAGCCCGCAGGGTGGACCACGTGGTGTGTCTGGGTGACGTGGTGGGCTACGGCGCCGACCCCGAGGCGTGCAGCGACCTGGTGCGGCGAGCGTGCCGCTTCACCATCCTCGGCAACCACGACGCGGCGGTGGCCGAGCGGATGGACTACACCTTCTATCGCCTCGCCGCCCGCCGCGCCCTCGATGGGCACCGCAAGGCGCTCAGCGAGGACAACCTGCGCTGGCTCAAGGGGCTCCCCTACATCGCCCACCAGCCCGAGGCGAGCTTCTGCCACGCCTCCCCGGTGGACTACACCGCCTTCAAGTACATCTTTGGCGTTGAGCACATGGAGCCGCTGGTGCAGGCGTTCGCCGACCAGCCGTTCGTGACCTTTATCGGCCACTCGCACCTGTGTAAGTGCTTTTACTACAACGAGCACGTGGCGGAGGAGATCCTCAACACGCGCTTCCACCTCGTGCCCGGCTACCGCTACGTGATCACCGTGGGGAGCGTTGGGCAGCCGCGCGACCACGACCCGCGCGCCTGCTGCGGAGTCTACGACAGCGACAGCGCGGAGTTTGAGTATGTGCGCGTCCCCTACTCGATCAGCCAGGCCGCCCACAAGATCTTCAGCGCCGGCTACCTCGCCGACACGTTTGGGCACAGGCTCTTCTTAGGGGTTTGACGATGCGCGTGCTCTACTTAGGTGACCCGCGCGGCGCGCTCGCGCTGCTCGACCGCGGCGTGACGCTGTGTGGGGTGGTGCACGGGCGCCGGGGCGGGCCGGGGTGGCGGCGCCTGCTCACGCGGCTGCGCGACGAGCACCCGGGCGTGCCGCGCTGGCTGCGCCCAGACCTCAGCGCCCCCGAGGTGGTGAGCGCCCTCGCCGCCACGGCGCCCACGCTGCTCGCCTCGGGCTTCTACCCGCGCGTGATTCCGCCCGCGGCGCTCGCGCTCGCCCCCGGCTACAACGTGCACCCGAGCGACCTGCCGCGCTGGCGCGGCCCCGACCCGTCGTACTGGGTGATTCGCTCGGGGGAGTCCACGACGGCGATCTGCGTGCACGCGCTCACCGAGCGGCTCGACGAGGGGGACATCGCGCGCCGCGTGGAGGTGCCCGTGCGCTGGTGGGAGAGCGGCGGCGCGCTCGCCGCGCGCCTAGAGCGGGAGGCGGCGGAGGTGCTCGGGGCGTTCATCGCCGAGCTGGCGGGGGGACTCGCCCCCACGCTCACGCCGCAGCGAGGCGCGCCCACCTGGGCGCCGCTGGTGGACCCCGACGACGTGGAGATCGACTGGTCGTGGAGCGCCCTTGAGGTGTCGTGCCTGGTGCGCGCGGCGAGTCCGCAGCCGGGGGCGTTCTCGGGAATCGGGTCGGAGCTGATGGTGGTGCTGCGGGGGCTGCCGGTGGAGGACGAGCGCTTCGCGCCTGTGCCGACGGGGAGTCCGGTGCTGCTCGACGAGGAGTGCTACATCCGCTGCGGTGGCGCGCGCGACGCCTACCGGCTCGACCGCGTGCGGGTGGGGCGGCGCGAGATGACGGGGCGTGAGCTCGGGGCGCTGCTCAGCTAGGCGCGCCGCGCCCGCGCCTCAGTCGAACCAGCTCTCCACGAGCACCTCCACCCCCAGCGCCGCGCCCCCCCCCGCCCCGTCGCCGCGCGCGTCCTCCACCACGAGCGCCCAGCGCCCGTTCACCGCCTCGTCGCTCGGCAGGGGGGCGCGCGCCCCGCGCAGCGCCACCTCGGGGCCCACGGCGGCCGGGTCGTCAAAGACGACGCCCTCGGCGCCGCTCGGCGCGCGCAGCCACACGCGCAGGTCGCCGGGGCGCGGGTGGCTGAGGACCGCCCACACGGACGTGCGGAGCGACACGGTGCCCACCCCCGACACCACGAACGGCAGCTCCGTCCGCGCGCCCTGGAGCGCCGCGCCCTCCACGGCGAAGCGGCGGCGGAGCCAGCCCTCCTCGCAGAGGGCGAGGGCGCCCGGCTCGTCGCTGAGGGGCACGCAGACGAGCCCCTCCGCCGCGGGGCACCCCTCCGAGACGGCGCAGGCGGCGCCGCGCGAGGGCTGCGCCCCCCCGTCGTCCGTCTGCACGCACCGCCCCTCGCCGAGCACCGCGCCGCCCTCCTCCACGAGTCCCAAGCACAGCCCCGCGCAGCCCGCGGGGGCGGCGCAGGGGGCGCCCTCGGGGCCGCGCGCGAGGGCGCAGGCGCTCACGTCGGAGTCGTTGATGGTGGCCACGGGGTCAGCGGAGTCCGCCAAGAAGACTCGCCCGTAGCGGCTGTCGCCGTAGGTGGCGGTGACCACCTCGAGGGCGCGGCGGGCGCTGACGTCGAGGAGCGTGAGCACGTCAAAGGCGCGGTCGTCCGTGGCCGCCAGCGCCTCCGCGACGTTGGTGACGCGGTGGGTGCTCGCGTTGACCGCCGCCACGAGCTGCCGCGCCCGCACGCCATCGGCGGGCAGGTCGTCGACGCGGTCGAGCGTGACGCGCGAGAGCTCGACGAGCCAGGGGGTGAAGCGCAGCTCGGCGTAGGTGGGCGGGAGGGCGCAGGGGGCGTCGAGCGGGGGCGGGGG
>VGTA01000608.1 GCA_016874875.1 Deltaproteobacteria bacterium
CACCCCGTCGCACGCCGTCTCGGCGGGCTCGTACCCCGCGAGGGAGGCGAGGGGCGGCTCCGCCCACCCGCCACCGCTGCACAGGAGACGCGCCCCCGCGCACGCGCCCACGAGGGACTCGCTCCGCGGGGCGCTTGTCTCCACCCCCTCGTCCACGCGCCCGTCGCCGTCGTTGTCGACGGCGTCGCATACCTCAAGGTCGCGCGCCACGCACGCCGCCGCGGCGAGGTCGCAGCGCTCGCCTTCCCCGCAGGGCACGCCACACGCGGCGCAGCTCTGGTCGTCGCGCTGGGCGCAGGCGGGGTCGGCGGGGAAGGGGTCGTCGCGGTTCACCACCCCGTCGCCGTCGTAGTCCTCGTCGGCGCAGGCGGGGTCGCTGGGGCGGCAGGTCGCCTCGAGGGCGCGCGGGTCGAGCGGCTCGAGGCACGAGAGCAGCAGCAGGCTGAGGGCGATGGGCGCGGCGTGGAGGGGGGTGGAGGGCATCTCGACTCGCTTTGCGGGGGTCAGGGGCGCGGGGGAGGCGGGGCGTGGTGTGTCGCGTTAGCTCTTCTCATTTACTCGATTTGAGAACTGATCGCGAGCGTCGTGTAGCGCGGCTCGATGTCGGCATGAGCTTGTGAGGTCATTTGCTCATGGTGACAGTTAGCCGCTTGTAAGCGGTGGTTGATTCAGATAAGAAGATCGCTCACAGCCAAGCTAGAGCCAAGCCCCAAGCCCCCTCACGCCGCGCAGGTCACGCCCATGTCCGCCCACACGCCTCTGCGCCCTCTCGCGCTCGCGCCCCTGCTGGCGCTCTGGCCGCTCGCCGCCTGCGAGGGCCCTCAGCGAGCGGCGAGTCCCGCGCTCCGCGTTGAGCCGGGGTCGCTGGTGCTGGCGCTGCCCGAGGAGGGGGACTACCGCGCGGGGGAGGTGACGCTCATCAACGAGGGGCGGGCGGCGCTGCTCATCACGGACGTGGCGCTCACGGAGGAGGACGACTCGCCGGAGCTGACGCTCCTCGACGCTGACGACTGGCGCGGGGTGGTGACGCTGCGCCCGGGGGAGGGGCGGGCGCTCCGCGTGGGCTGGCGCGTGCTCGACGCGCAGCCCGACCGCGCGCGCCTGACGCTCAAGAGCAACGACGGGCCGCGGACGGTGGAGGTGCTGACGGCGGACCCGGACCCCGAGCTGCTGGTGCAGGTGGACCCCAGCGACGAGCAGGGCGCCGCCTCCGCCCGCGCCACCCTCCGCGAGGCGACGCCGGGCGGCTTCCAGCGCGCGACGGTGACGCTCCTGTCGGTGTCGGGCGCGCCGCTGACGCTCACGCGCCTCTGTTGGGTGGGGGAGGACGAGTGCGCGGAGGGCGCCCTGGGGTCGTTCCGCCTCTGTGAGGGGGCGGGGGCGACGCCGGACGCCTGCGCGCCCCCCGCGCCGGGGGCGCCGCTCGTGGTGGGCGCGGCGCGGGTGCTCAGCGCCCTGTTCGTGGCGCCTGAGGGCCCGGCGGTGCGCGAGGTGGGGCGCCTGCGCGTGCTGAGCGACGCGGCCAACGCGCCTGATTTCGTGGTGACGCTGACGGGGGAGACGTGCGTGCGGTCGGGGGCGCGGCCGCTGTGCGGGGCCTGCGGGGACGGGGCGGTGGACCCGGCGGCGGGGGAGCGGTGCGATGATGGGAATTTCGACGACGGCGACGACTGCGACAACCGCTGCCAGCCCACCTGCGCCGCCCTGGGCGCCTGCGCGCCCCTCGACAGCGACGGCGACGGGGTGCCGGACGCCGACGACAACTGCCCCGATGTGCCCAACCCCGCGCAGGAGGACCGCGACGGGGACGGGGTGGGGGACGCCTGCGACCCGATGCCCGCGGCGCGGAATCACGCGCTAGGGCCCGCGGGCGTCGTGCAGGCGGCGGGGGTGGTGACGGGGGACCGCTACCGCGTCCGCGGCGCCTTCACGGGCGGCGCGCACCTCTCCACGGGGGAGGTCTATCTGCTGCGGGGCGCCTTTAGGCCCTAGCGCATCACACCACACGCGAGGAGTAGAGATTGAGACCGCTCACCTTCCTGGTCTGCGCCCTGCTGGCGCTGTCCCTGTCGCGCGCGCCAGCGGCGGCGCAGGAGCCGGAGCCGCTGACGCTCGGCTATCAAGGCTACATCACCGACCTCGCCCGCCAGCCCTTCAGCGGCGAGCGCGACATCACGTTCCGCATGTACGACGCGCTCACGGAGGGGCGCCTGGTCTGGGAGGAGGCGCTGTCGTCGGTCTTGGTGAGCGAGGGGCACTTCCAGGTGAGCCTGGGGCTCGCCACGCCGCTGCCGGCGGTGGCGGCGCCCGACGCCCCGCTGTTCATGAGCCTCCAGGTGGAGGGCGACGTGGAGCTCACGCCTCGCCTGCGCGTGGGGGCGGCGCTGCGCGCGGCGTGGGCGGAGCGGGCGGTGGAGGCGAGCGTGGCGGAGCACGCGAGCGACGTGAGCGGCGAGCACATCCACCCCGCCGCCGTGAGCATCGGCGCGCGCCCCGTGATCGACGCCGACGGGCGCTGGGTGGGCGAGCCCATCGCGGGGGTGGGCGTGGCGGGCCCCGCGGGCCCCGCGGGCCCCCCCGGCGCCCCCGGCGCCGACGCCGACCCCGCCGCCGTCTCCGCCGAGCTCGCCGCCGACCCCCTCTTCCGCGCCAACCTCGCCGATGACCTCGCCCTGAGCCACGCGGACGCCCTCCGCGGCGCGCCGGGGCCGCAGGGCGCCTCGGGGGCGCAGGGGGCGCAGGGGGAGCGCGGGCTTCAGGGCCCGCAGGGGCCGATCGGCCCCGCCGGCGACGGGCTGAATCTGGATCAGGACAGCGACGGTGATGGTGTTCAGGATTGGTTAGAGGCGATGGTGGGCACGGACCCGCAGGACCACGTGAGCGTCCCTCTTGATGGGGATGTTGATGGGGTCCCAGATCAGATGCGCGGTCCTCAGGGGCCTCAGGGGGCGCGTGGGCTTCAGGGGCCGCAGGGTGAGGTGGGCGCGCAGGGGCTGAAGGGCGACACGGGGGCTGTGGGGCCTGCGGGGGCGGTGGGGGCTGTGGGGCCTGCGGGGGCTGCGGGTCCTGCGGGGGCTGCGGGTCCTGCGGGGG
>VGTA01000609.1 GCA_016874875.1 Deltaproteobacteria bacterium
CGACCTCGCGCTCCTCGGTCAGCGCCAGCGCCTTCATCTGCCGCTCGTCCATGATGATCAGGTCGGCGAGGCGGTGGAGGTCGCGCAGCCCCATGCCGCGCACCCCGCGGAAATCGGCGCCACTGCAGAGGGCGTCGTCGAGGCGCGCGCCGTGGATGTGCGCGCCGCTGAGGTCGGCGCCGCTGAGGTCGGCGCCGGTCAGGTCGGCCTCCGTGAGCTTGCACTCCTTGAGAATCGCCCCCTCGAGGTTGGCGCCCTTGAGGTTGGCGCTCGTGAGGTCGGCGCCGCGCAGGTCTACGCCGCTGAGGTCGGCTTGGCTGAGCGTGACGCGCTGCAGCTGCGCGCCGCGCAGGGGCAGCTGCCGGGGCCAGGCGCGGTGCGTCTCGATGTGCTCGCGGAGGGCGCTGAGCACGAGCGGCGGGTGGAAGCTCTCGGAGCGCGCCACCTGCGGCGGCGCCAGACTCCGCACCTCAAAGTGGACCTGCTCGGTGAGGTTGAGCGGGGGCGCGAGGCCGGCGAGCTCAAGGAGCGCGTAGCCCCACTCGTCGAGCAGCGCGGTGGCGCACAGGCGCCCTTGGTAAAAAGCGGCCACCTTGAGCCCCGCCGCCTCGATGGGGCCCTCCACGCCGAGCTGCGCCGACCACGAGCGCTCGCCGCCCTGCAGCTGGCAGAGGTGGACGATGAGAGGGTGGGGGAGGGGGCTCATGTGGGGGCGTCGCCTGCGGGGTGAGGAGGCGCGCGGGAGCGCGCGAGGCGCCTACATATAGGCAAAAGTCAGGGCAGTGGTCAAAGTACTCGATTTTTTTTGTGGGCTCTCCTACATATGCGCTCCGTCTGTCCCCGCTCCCCGCCTCACCCCCACGCCTCACCCCCCCGCCCCATCCCCCGCCTCACCCCCCGCCTCACCCTTAGGGACCCCTACCGATGGCCATCATCGCCGAGTACATCTGGATCGACGGCTCCACCCCCACTAAGAAACTCCGCTCCAAGACCAAGATCATCCACGACGAGATCAGCGACGAGCACCTCAATGACGAGGGGGCGCTCAAGCTGTCGTTCTTCCCCAAGTGGCAGTTCGACGGCTCCTCCACCAACCAGGCCGACGGCGACAAGTCGGACTGCATCCTGCGCCCCGTGCGCCTCTACCCCGACCCCATCCGCGGCGGCGACGCGGTGCTCGTGCTCTGCGAGGTCGACAAGGCCAGCGGCGCGCACCACCCCACCAACACCCGCGCCAAGCTGCGCGACGTGCTCGCCCGCGGCGGCGACAAGGTGGACGCGTGGTTTGGCTTTGAGCAGGAGTACACCCTCTACGAGGGCTCCCGCCCCCTCGGCTTCCCCTCCGAGCGCCGCTTCCCCGCCGCGCAGGGCCCCTACTACTGCGGCGTGGGCGCCGACGAGGTCTACGGGCGCGAGCTGGTGGAGGCGCACATGGAGGTGTGCCTAGAGGCGGGGCTGTCCATCCAGGGCGTGAACGCCGAGGTGATGCCCGGGCAGTGGGAGTTCCAGATGGGCGGCCCCGGCGCCGGCGCGCTCAAGGCCACCGACGACCTGTGGGTGGGGCGCTGGCTGCTCTACCGCGTGGGCGAGAACCACGGCATCTCCGCCACCCTCGACCCCAAGCCCGTCCCGGGCGACTGGAACGGCGCGGGCATGCACACCAACTACTCCACCACCGCCACGCGCGCCCCGGGCGGCGTCGACGAGATCAACGCCATCGCCGAGCGCCTCTCCAAGCGCGTCCCCGAGCACCTCGCCGCCTACGGCGCGGGCTACGAGATGCGCCTCACGGGCCACCACGAGACCTGCCGCTACGACCAGTTCAAGTGGGGCGTGTCGAATCGCGGCGCCTCGATTCGCATCCCCGCCAACGTGGCGGAGGCGGGCTGCGGCTACCTCGAGGACCGCCGCCCCAACGCCAACGCTGACCCCTACGAGGTGGCGGCGGTGCTCCTCAGGAGCACGTGCGACCTGCACTGACGCCTGCGCTGACGCCTGCGCTGACGCCTGCGCTGACGCCTGCGCTGACGCCTGAGCTGACGCCTGCGCTGACGCCTGCGCTGATGCCTGCGCGGCCCCCTGCGCCGCTGCGCGGGGGCGCTCGCCGCCCTGCGCCCTCAGCGCGCCCTCAGCGCGCCCTCAGCGCGCCCTCAGCGCGCGCCCTGCCCCTCAGGGCGCCGCGCGCCAGCGCGCCGCGAGCTCCCCGAGCAGCGCGCGCGTCGCGGGCGCCTCGAGCGGCCAGGCGGTGGTGCGCGCCGCCTCGCCGCTCAGGGTCACCTCGCCCAAGATAAAGAGGGCCGCCCCCTGACTCAGCGCCTCGGCGCTCCACGCCCGCCACGCCGTCAGCTGCGCCGCCTCCGCCACCCCCTGCCGGTTCATGCGCGACGAGCTCACGATGAGCGGCTTGGCGCGCGCGGCGTTGGCGAGGGCGTGCCCCCGCAGCCACGCCTGCCCCACCCCGGGCCAGTCGGCGGCGCTCTGGCTGCGGAGGGCGAGGGTGTCGAGGGTGAGGCCGCTCACGCTGGCGTTGACGAGGCTGAGGTGCGGCTGCCATGCGCCCCCGTACGCTCCCGAGAGCAGCCCGCCGAGCCCGTAGCCGCCGAGGGCGCTCGCGAAGGTCCCGTAGGGGGTGGGGTTGCTGTCGAGTCCCTCCTCTCCCGTCCACGCTAGCTGGCTCGGCGCCGCGCGCTTGAGCGCGCCCACGGCGGCGGCGAGGGCGGCGCCCACCTGCCCGCGGTCGCTCGCGCTCAGGTGGTCCCAGCGGGGGCGGCTGAGCACCTCCCAGCCCAGAATCGACATCTCGTCGCGATAAAAGCGCCCGGAGCGCGCGCTGAGGCGGGCGGGGAGGAGCTGCAAGAGGGCGAGGGCGGCGTCGCGCGTGGTGCCCGCCCTGTACACGCGCCCGTCGTCGGCGGCGGTGGGCTGCGCGATCCCGTCCCAGCGCAGCAGGGGCGTGAAGCCGCCCTGCTCCCCCGAGCCGTCGAGGAGCGCGAGGGTGAGCTTGAGCCCCGCGCGCCCCGCCTCGTCCACCACCTCGTCGAGCAGCGCGGCGCCGGGCCCAAAGCCCTGCGGGCCCTCAAACACCGCCCA
>VGTA01000610.1 GCA_016874875.1 Deltaproteobacteria bacterium
ACCACGCCGCTGAGGGTGAGGGCGGGGGGGGCGGCCTGCGCGGCGGCGGCGGCGAGGGCGGCGGCGAGGGCGGCGGCGAGGGGGGCCGCGAGGGGGGCCGCGAGGCGGGCGAGGGGGGGTGTGGGGCGCATGGCTGTCCTCCTGTGGGGGGGGCTAGGGGCTCGCCGGGGGCGCCGCGGCGGGGGCGCCGTGGCCTGGGCCGAGCACGCGGGGGAGATAGTCGGCGTAGCTGAACTTGGGCGAGTGGAGGGGGTTGTGGCACGCGGCGCACACCTCCGCGGGGACAGCGCGGCGGGTGCCCGCCTCCCCGCCGCCCACCTCGGCGTGGAGCGCGCTCGGGCCGTGGCACGCCTCGCACTGCACCGCCTCGAGGCCCTCCGTGTGCCCGAGCGCCGAGCCGCCGGGGGCCTGCCAGCCCGTCACGTGGCACCCAACGCACTCCACGTCAAAGGTCTTGCGCCCCTCCTCGAGGGTGCGCCAGGCGCGGGCGTGGGCGGTGCCCTCCCAGAACTCCACCGCCGCCGGGTGGCACAGCGCGCACTCCGCCTGCCCCGCGTAGCCGCTCCCCCCGGGCGGCAGCGGCTTGACCTCACCGGCGACGCGCAGGTTGAGCGCCTGCAGCGACGCCTGGTACGCCTCCACGGCGCGCAGCACCCCCTCGTCGGCGGGGAGGTCGGGGGTGATGGGGGTGAGGGTGTAGGTGACGCGCTTGCCCTCGTCGGGCGGCGGCGCGGCGAGCTGCGCGTCGAGGGCGCTCAGCTCCGCCTCGAGGGCGGCGGTCCCGCCGTCCCCGGACGCCCCCCCGAACGCCCCCCCGAACGCCCCTGACGCCTGGCGCCGCATCTTGAGGCGCAGCGCCACCTCCGCCCGCCGGCGGGCGCGCTCGCCCGCCGGGTCGCGGAGGGGGCCTGCGCCCGCGGCGCCCTCAAGCGCGAGGGCGGCGAGGTGGCGCCCGCGGTCCCCCGCCTCCAAGATGAGCCCGCCGCCCTCCGCCGGCAGGAGCGCGCGCTCCTCAAAGGCCCCCTCGCCGAGCACCCACAGGTCCACGCCGATTCCGCCGCGGGCGAGCTCGCGGAGGGCGGGGCGGGGGAGGGTGGTGAGCGCCACCACCACGTGCGCCCCCTGCGCGCGCAGGAGGTCGACGGCGGCGCGGGCGGCGGCGGCGGCGGGGACGTGCGCGCCGAGGGCGGGGTGCGCCGCCCCCTCGGCGCCGAGGCCGAGGACGCCCACGAGGAGGTCTCCCACGCGCAGCAGCCGCGGCGCCCCGCCCGGGGCGTTCACGGTGACGTCGGGGAGCGGCGCCTCCGCCCCGAGGGAGGCGTAGAGCGCTCGCCCGAGGGCGAGGTCCTGCGGCCCCGGCGCCAGGGCGTCCACGCCGAGGTCGGCGAGGGTGGCGCGCAGGAGGCGCGCCTTCGCCTCATCTTGCGCGGCGCGGTGCGCCGGGAGCTCAGCCGTCTCAAACAGGTGCCCGCCCGCCACCAGGAGCGCGACCGGCCCGCGCGCGCGCGCCTCCCGTATGAGCCGCGCGAGGCGCTCGAGCCCCCCGAGCTTGAGGTCCACGGTGCACCCGCAGGGCTCGATGTAGCCGTGGAGGCCCGACAGAATCAGGAGCGTGGGCGGCGCGGCGGGCGCGGGCGCGGGCGCCGCCGCTGGCGCGGGCGCCGCCGCTGGCGCGGGCGGCGGGGCGGCGTGGGCGCTGAGGGGAAGCGCGCAGAGCAGCGTCGCGAGGGCGCGCGCGAGGGGGAGGAGGCGGCGGGGGGGAGTCATGGGGGGCGCTCCTGCTCTCTGATGTACCGAGGGGCGCGCGCGGCCCGCGCGGCGCTGTGGCTCGGAGAATACGAGAAAATGAGCGTGCGCGCCAAGCGCGATTGAGGGCGCGATTAAGGGCGCGGTGGAGGGCGCGGTGGAGGGCGCGGTGGAGGGCGCGCTAGAGGACACCCGAGTCCTTGGCGCTAGGCGCGCGCGAAGCGCCAGAGCGTGACGGGGATGCCGCCGTGCGAGAACCGCAGCGCCGGCGCGCAGGAGAGGGCGGCGGGGGGCGTAAAGGGGTAGTCGCTCGGCAGCAGCACCCCCGCGCGCCACCCACGCGGCAGGTGGGCGCCGAGGGCCCTCAGCAGCCCCCGCGCCGCATCCCCCCCCCCGGGCGCTGCGCCGCGCACGCGGATGTTGTAGGGGGGATTCACCACCACCACCCCCCCCGCCTCCCCCGCGTCCGCCGAGGGCGCCCAGGTGGCGAGGGGCGCGAGGAGCGCCGGGAGCGCCTCGAGGGCGTCGCGGGGCTCCTCGGCGACACGCCAGGGCGCGCGCAGCGCCTCGGGCAGCGGGGCGCCCTCAACGTCACAGAGGGCGGCGTCGAGGTGCTCGCGGGTGAGGGCGAGCGAGCGCGCGGCGAGGTCGCAGGCGAGCCCCCCCGCCGCCCCGCCCGCCCCCCAGGGCCACGGGCGCCCCTCCGCGCGCGTCTCAGCCCAGAGCGCCTCATCAAAGCCCTCCCAGCGCGCGCAGGAGAGGGCGCGCCCGGCGACGCGCGGGGGCAGGGCGAGGGCGGCGCGCGCCGCCTCGATCAGGAAGGTGCCGGCGCCGCACATCGGGTCGAGCAGCGGCTCGCCGGGGCGCCAGTCGAGGGCGGCGAGGCAGGCGCAGGCGAGGGTGGGGCGGAGCGGCGCGGGCCCGTCCGCGCGCCGCCAGCCGCGCTTGTGGAGGAGCACGCCGGCGGCGTCGAGGCGGAGCGTGAGGTGGTCGCCGTCGAGGCGCACGAGCAGGCGCTGCGGGGGCGCGGCGTCGGGGGGCGCGGCGTCGGGGGGGGGCGCCCAGGGGGCGGCGGGGGGGGGCGGGAGGCCGGCGGCCGCCAGCGTGACCTCGACGGCGCGGCGGACCACGGACTCCGCCTGCGTGACCCCCTGGCCGCCGCGCCCGCTGCTCACGCAGCGAATCGCCAAGGGGTCCCCGCGGCCACAGAAGCGCCCCCAGGGCACCCGCCGCGCCCGATCAAAGAGCGCGTTGGGGTTGGGCGCGCCCCCCTCCGCCACCGTCAGCCACGCCCCCGAGGCGAGGCGACTCCACAGGAGCGCGCGATAGAGGTGCTTCTGCG
>VGTA01000611.1 GCA_016874875.1 Deltaproteobacteria bacterium
GGGGCGTTTGGGGGGGGTGGGGGGGGGGGGGGGGGGGGGGGGGGGGGGGGGGGGGCGGGCGGCGCCCCTCAAGGCCAAGCGCAAGGACGCCTCGTCGTTCTGAGCGCGCGCCCCGCGCGCGCGCCCCTCACCACTCCTCGCTGAGCAGGACACGCCACAGCACCCGCGCCGCCAGCAGCGTCCCTCCGGCGCCGGCGAGGACGCTCAGGGTGTGCCCCCAGGGCAGCCCCCGCCCCCACACCGCGAGCAGCAGGGCGATGAGCCACAGCCCCAGCGCGAACGCCACGAGCGCGGCGCGGTTGAGCAGCCGCTGGGCGTGGGCCTGGCGCGCGGCGAGGTGGGCGTCGCTGAGCTGAATCCCCAGTCGCTGCGACTCCACCTGCTGCAGCAGCTGCTGCGCGGCGTGGGGGAGCCGCTTGGAGAAGCGCCCAAAGCCGTGGAGCGTGTCCACGAGCTCGCGCAGCACCCGCTCGGGCTCGTAGCGCTCTAGGACGAGCCGCTGCACGTAGGGGCGGCACTCGGCGAGCAGGTCGAGGTCGGGGCTCACCACCTTGCCGATCCCCTCCACCGTCATCAGCGCCTTGAAGAACATGGTGTAGTCGGGCGGAATCTGCGCGCGGTGGCGCATCGCGCCCTCGATGAGGTCGCGCACGATCTGCCCAAAGTCCACCTCGGCGAGCGAGGTGCTCGAGAAGTGCCTGTCCATGAGCTCCGTGACGTCCGCCTCCCACTGCGCGTAGTCGATGTGGCCGTCGTGGGTGCTGATCTCGTAGAGGGTGCGCGCCACGCCCTCGTAGTGGTTGGTGGTGATGTGGAAGAGGAGGTCGGCGAGGGCGGCGCGCATGGGCGGCGTGAGGCGCCCCACCATGCCAAAGTCGATGAGCCCGATGCGCCCGTCCTCGAGGATCAGCAGGTTGCCCGGGTGCAGGTCGCCGTGGAAGAAGCCGTCCTCGAACACCTGCTTAAAGACCATCCGCACCGTCTCGCGCGCGATCTCGTCCATGGGGTGCCCCTTGGGCGCCGCCTCGGTGATCTTGACGCCGTAGAGGCGCTCCATCACCAGCACGCGCTCGGAGGAGCAGGCGCCGTAGAGCGTGGGGATGTGGACGGTGGTCCAGGCGGCGAAGTGCTGGGCGAAGCGCGAGAGGTTGCGCGCCTCGTAGGTGAAGTCGAGCTCCTTGATGATGGCGCGCTCGAACTCGCGGAGGATCGCGTCGGGGCGAAAGGTCTCCGCCTCCGGAATCACCTCCACCGCCTGCCGCGCCAAGAAGTGGAGGATGCTGAGGTCCGCCTCGATGGTGGCGCGGATGCCCGGGCGCTGCACCTTGATCACCACCTCCTCCCCCGTGATGAGCTGCGCCGTGTGGACCTGCGCGATGCTCGCGCAGGCGAGCGGCTGCTCGTCGAGCCGCGTGAACGCCCCCTCGAGCGGTCCGCCGAGCGCCTCCTCGATGGCGCCCTTGAGCTGCTCAAAGGGGAGCGGGTTCACCTGGTCTTGGAGGCTCTTGAGCTCGTCGCAGAGCGCCTGCGGGATCAGGTCGGCGCGCGTGGAGAGGATCTGCCCGAGCTTGACGAAGGTGGGCCCGAGCTCGCGCAGGATGCTGAGCAGGCGCCGGTAGCTCCTGAGGGCGGGGTCGGCGGGGAGGTCGGCGTCGAGGGGGGCGCGCGCCTCCGCGTCCTCCCCGAGGTCGCCCTCGAGCTTGAGGGAGGACACCCAGTGCCCAAATCCGTTGCGGATGAGCACGCGCGCGATCTGCTGGAGCCGCCCGAGGTCCTTGATGGCGCTGCGGGCGGCCATGAGGTTGGTGTAGAAGGCGCGGGCGGTGGACATCGTGGACTCCAGGGCGTGGGCTGGCGCGGAGTTTTGGAGATGTGGGGGAGGAAATGCAATCGCTCTCTGCTCTGCTGCGCTCGCCGCTAGAGATCAGGTGGCCGCTCGTGGTACTTGTGGACGCGCCGCGCGCCCGCGACGCTATGGCGCCCACCGCACGCAAGAGAGGTCCACATGCGCGCCCCCGCCCGCTCCCCCCTAGCCTTAACCTTAACCTTAGCCGCCCGCGCGCTCATGTGCGCCGCCCTCTGCCTGTGCGCCCTCAGCCCGCTCGGCTGCGCCGGGCAGAAGCGCCTCGCCAAGCAGATGGGCATGCGGGAGGTGGCGGTGAAGATCGAGGACCTCGGGCCCTCTTTCCAGCAGTACAAGGGCACGGAGCTCGATTTCTTGAGTCGCGGCGCGAAGGGCGGCGCGAAGGGCGGCGCGAAGGGCGGCGCGAAGGGCGGCGCGAAGGGCGGCGCGAGGGGCGGCGCGAGGGGCGGCGCGAAGGGCGGCGCGAAGGGCGGCGCGAGCCCCGTCTCGATCAAGTACAACAAGTTCAAGCTCAAGGAGATCGACTCGGTCACACGGCGCGTGAACGTGCTCTACGCGCAGTACATCTTTATGGACAGGGCCGCCGACCACGTGCAGAGCGGGATGCAGACGCTCACCACTCAGGAGCTCTTTGATGTGTCCGTGAGGGAGCTGCAGAGCGCGCTGCGGCGGCGCGACCCGGACCGCGTCTCTCAGCTCAAGCGTCTGCGCCTGCTCTATGAGGGCGCGGGGCTGGTGATCAGCGCGGGCGGCGCGCTCGTGACCTCCGCGCAGCAGCTCAAGGGGGAGTGCGAGGCGCTCGGCGGCGTGGTGGAGCGCATTCAGCGGGACCAGTCCAAATCGGTGATGGCGCCGCAGGTCGCGCTGGAGATGAAGGCGAGCCTCTCCAAGCTGCTCGAGGTGCTCACGGGGGCGCCGAAGGTGGTGGCGAAGATGAGCAAGGTCAGCGAGCTGACGCGCCTCGGGGAGCAGTACGACAGGCTGAAGGGGCTCATGGACTGAGGGGGCTGAGGGGGCTGAGGGGGCTGAGGGGCTGAGGGGCTGAGGGGGCTGAGGGGCGCCGCTGTTGACAGGGGCGTCCACATACGGGGAGACTGCTGCCCACAAGCCCCTCCCCCCCCCACCCCCCCCCCCCCCCACCCCCCCCCCCCCCCCCCCCCAGCCCCCCCCCCCCCCCCCCCCACCCCCCCCCCCCCCCCCCCCCCCCCCCCCCCCCCCC
>VGTA01000612.1 GCA_016874875.1 Deltaproteobacteria bacterium
CTGCGCATGGACCGCCAGCTCCGCCCACCACCCCGCCGGCTCGCCGCCGAGGCTGAGGACCTCTACGCGCAGCCCCGAGGCGCGCTCGCAGGGCGGGCCGCTCGGGCGCGCGGGCGTCGCGGGCGTCGCGGGCGTCGCGGGCGTCGCGGGCGTCGCAGCGGCCTCAGAGGCAGCGGAGGTGGGGTCGCTCATAGGGGCTCTCCATCGAGGTGGCGTTGAGGCGCGCGGCGCGTTGACCCTAGGCGCGGCGGCCCCTAGGATGAGGCGCGCCCGCGGGTTTCGCGGAACAGGAGCGTCTAAAATTGTCGCGTCTACATACCCCAAACCACGACCAATTAAAAGAGCGCTTAGACATGCTGTGCGCGCAGCGCGACTCGGCACAGGCGCTCGCCGTGGACCCGATTCGCTTCCCGCGCGCCTTCACCCGAGGCGACGACCGAGAGGCGGTGGCGGTCCTCGCCGCGCTGCTCGCCTACGGGCGGGTGAGCGCCATCGGGGCGGCGGCGGCGTGGGTGACGGCCCGCCTCGGCGACGCCCCAGGGGCCGCCCTGCGCGCCGACGGCCCCGAGGAGGCGGGGGCGCGGTTTGAGGGCTTCGTGTACCGCTTCACGCGCGGCCCCGACCTCGCGCGCGTGTGGCTGGGGCTCGGGGAGGTGGCGCGCGCCCACGGCGGCCTCGGGGGCGCGCTGCGCGCCTATGAGCGCGAGGGCGGCGCCGAATCGCCGCACCTGCTGCCGCACCTCACGCGCCTGCACGACGAGGTGCTCACCGGCGGCGCCCGCCGCCTTGAGGGGCTCAGCGCGGCGGCGCGGGTGCGGGTGGAGGGGGGGGCGGGGCTGGCGCACCTGTGGTCCAACCCGCGCGGGGGGAGCGCGCTCAAGCGCCTCAACATGCTCACGCGCTGGCTCGTGCGCGGCCCCGACGAGGTGGACCTGGGGCTGTGGGCGGACCTGGGCGCCGCGCGGCTCACCATGCCCCTCGACGCGCACGTCTTTCGCGCCGCGCGCGCCCTCGGGCTCACGCGCCGCCCCGCGCCGAGCTGGGCGGCGGCACGCGAGGTGACCGAGCGCCTCGCCGCCCTGAGCCCGAGCGACCCGCTCCGCTACGACTTCGCCCTCGCGCACCTCGGCATCAGCGGCGACTGCCGAGGGCGGCGGGTGGAGGAGGTGTGCGCGCGTTGCCCGCTCGAGCCCCTGTGCGGGCTCTAGCGGCGCGGCGCGCCTCAGCCTAGATGTCCACGCCGAGGGAGACGACGCGGGCGCGCGAGAGGTCGGCGCCGGCGCGCCGGAGGGCGTCGAGGGCCTGCGCGAGGGCGCGCGGGGGCGGGCGGTAGTGACCGCTCTGGTTGGTGATGAGGAGGAGGCGCCCGTCAAAGACCAGCAGCTCCCCAGCGCAGGCGACCGGCGCGCCGGCGAGCAGCGAGGAGTGGTGGACGCGGTCGCGCTCCGCCTCAAAGGTGACGTAGAGGACCCCGTCGGCGTCCATCACAAAGAGCGCGTAGCCGGCGGCGCGCGCGGCGGCGGGGGGCGGGGTGGGGGAGGGGGGGGCGAGGGGCGGCGAGGCGGGGGGGGGCACGCCGGCGTTGAGCCGCGCCCCCCGCGCGTCACAGAGCAGCCCATCGCACACGCTCACGCGCGTCGCCGCCCGCTCCGCGGCGCTCAGATAGCGCACGCCGCGCGCCTGCTCGTCGGCGTACTGCGGCAGGAGCGGGAGGGTGCGGTAGGGGGGACCGAGCGCGGCGGGGGCGGCGGGGGCGGGGGCGGCGGGGGCGTCGACCTCAAAGAGCTCCTGGGCGCGCCCGACGCGCGGCGCGAGGGCGGCGAGCAGCGGGGCGGCGAGCAGCGGGGCGGCGAGCAGCGGGGCGGCGAGCAGCGGGGCGGCGAGCAGCGGGGCGGCGCGACGTGAGCGGCGTGGGGGTGGCATCTCGTCTCCTCATCTCTTAGGCTTCTCTTAGGCTGAGGCTAACGACCGCGCCCCGCCGCCGCAAACCCCGCGCGCCCCCGCCCCCCGAGAGGAGTCCCCCCGCCCCCATGCGCCCCGCCGCCCCGCCCCCCGCCGCCCCGCGCGCCGCTCCCCCCGCCGCGCCCCCCGCCGCGCTCCTCGCCGCGCTCCTCGCCGCGCTCCTCGCCGCCTGCGCCGCCGCCACCCCCGAGGAGAAGCGCGCCCTCGGCCTACGCGCCCACACCGTGCTGCTGCGCGACCTCGGCGCGCCGTACGCCCCGTTCGCGGGGGGCGCCCTCGACATCTTCAGCCACTCGCCGCGGGTCAAGGCGCTCACCCAGCGCCCCGCCGAGCTGATCACCTACCGCACCTACGAGCGCCCCGCCCTCGACGCCGCCCTCAAGAAGAGCGCCGCGCTGTGGGGGGAGCTGGCGTTCGCCGCGCGCGCGGCCGAGGTGCTCGCGCGGGAGGGCGAGGCGCTCCTCGGCGCCGACGCGCTAGCGCGGAGCGCAGAGGAGCTGGCTGCGCCCCTAGCGCGCGCGCAAGAGGAGCGCCCCGACGACGCCGCTCGCCTGCGCGTGGCCTACGCCGCCGCCCGCCTCGCTGTGGACACGCTCCAGGCGGCGGTGGGGCGCGCCGAGGGCGTCGCGCGCGCCCTTACCCTCGCCGCCGAGGACGCCCTCGAGGCCCTCGACGCGCCCCCCGCCCGCGGCGCGCTCACCGCCGACGCCCGCGCCGACCTCACCGCCGCCCGCGCCCGCCTGCGTCAGGTCACGGAGGGCGCCCCGCAGGTGGCCGCGCGCCTCGGCGCCCTCCGCGCCCTGCTGGCTGCGCTAGGCGCCCCGGCGCCTCAGGAGGAGCGAGGGCGCTGAGGCGCGCAGGGGGCGCGCAGGGGGCGCGCAGGGGGCGCTCAGGGGGCGCGCAGGGGGCGCTCAGGGGGCGCGCAGGGGGCGCGCAGGGGGCGCGCAGGGGGCGCGCAGGGGGCGCTCAGGGGGCGCGCAGGGGGCGCTCAGGGGGGACGGCGAGGGCATCGAGGGCGGCGCGGAGGGCGTCGGGGTCGCCGATCAGGCCGCCGCGCGCCGCGCCCCACAGCGCGGGCGGCGCGGGCCACCAGCGGGCGGCGCGGCGCGGGGGCGG
>VGTA01000613.1 GCA_016874875.1 Deltaproteobacteria bacterium
CCCGCCCCGCCGCCCCCCGCCGAGCCCCCCGCCGAGCCTCCCGCCGCTGGGGAGCCGGCGCGCTTCCGCTACATCTCGCGCCGCGTGGGCGAGAGCGAGCTCGTGGAGGAGTACTGCGTGGCGGAGGAGCTGGCGGCGGGGGGCTCCTTTGACGCGCCGCCCGCCGAGCTCGCCGGGGCGTGCCCCGCGGGGCTCGCGTGCGCCTCGGCGGCGGTCCACGCGGATGGGCCCGTGGAGCCCGCCTACTTTTGGGCGGCGGCGGGGCTGGCGATGTCGCGGGGGGGAGTCCGCAGCCACTCCAAGGGCAAAATCTATCAGGAGCTCCACCAGCGCGACGCGCTCGCCCTCAGCGGCGCGCTCACGGAGCGCGCGAGTCAGCAAGAGGTGCGCTTCTCCCTCGACGCGCACACCTCCTGCCTCTATCGCGTTAAGCTCTTTGAGGACAAGCTGACGCAGGGGCGCGCGGACCTCGAGCGCATCACGGGGGAGGCGCTGCGCCTCAGCGGCGACGTCTCCTCGCGCGCGCTCTGGATGGAGCGCCGCGTCACGGGCGAGGGAGAGAGTCTGCTCATGATCGGGGAGGAGGCGTCGGAGTCCTACGGCGAGGGCATCCTCCTCGAGCGCACGCTGCTGTGCGAGCGGGCGCGGGGCGCCATCGACGTGCTGAGCGCCCCGGGCGTGCGCTTCTGGGCGCGCGAGGAGGGGGAGGACTGGGTGGTGGAGGCGGCGGCGCGCTAGGGGGCTAGGGGCGGAGGTCGGCGGGGCGGACGGGGGTGAGCGGCGTGGGGGGGGCGGGGGGGCGCGCGAGCAGCAGCAGCGCGGCGCCGAGGTGCCAGCCGCGCCGGTCGAGGGGGGCGAGGCGCTCGCCGGGACTCAGCGCGGGGGCGGGGGCGAGGGGGACGTCTTGAGCGTAGAGGGGCTCCTCGAACGGCTCGCCGCCCTCGAGCGGGCGCGTGAGCAGCGGGCGCAGCGCCTCCCAGTGCAGCGCCTGCGCCTCCTCGAGGGCGAGGCGCTCCTTGACGCCCCAGGCCCGCGCGCGCTGCCGCGTCAGGGCGCGCTGCCACGCCACATCGAGCCAACGCGCGGCGCGGGTGGGGCGGAGGCGCTCTTCGCGCGAGGGGGGCGCGGGGGCGGTGGCGGGGGCGGGGGCGGGGGCGAGGGCGGCGCGCTCGGCGGCGGCGGCCTCGGTGGCGGTGGTGACGGGCATGCCGGGGGGGTCGCGCAGGAGCGCCTCGCTCTCGAGCGCCAGCCCCCGCGGCGTGAGCAGCCCCGCGGGCGCGGGGCGCGCGTGGGTGAGGGCGCGGGTGAGGCGCTCCTCGTCCACGTCGCCGAGGAGGAGGTCGAGGGCCACGAGGGCGCTCGCGCGCGGCGCCTCCGCCTCGCCCTCGCGCGCCCCGCCCTCGCGCGCCGCGCGCGCCGCCGCGCCCAGGGCGGCGTGCGGGCTCGGCACCGGCGGCAGGGCGCTCACGAAGAGCGCGAGGTCGTAGCGGAGCGCCCCCCAGGGCGCCTCGGCGCGCGGCGCCGGCAGCGTCTCCCACCAGAGCTCGGCGCGGGCGCGGGCGGTCTGCACCTTGACGTGGCGCGTGAAGGGCTCCGACGCTCGCCCCCAGGCCTCCTTGAGGCGGCGCGCGCGCTCCGCCTCCCCCGGCTGCCCGCCCACCAGCGCGCCGAGGGCGGGGTGGGCGAGCACGCGCGCCGCCGCGCCGAGGGCGAGGGGCGTGAGCGTGAGATTCTCCGCGAGCGTGGCGCGCGCGGCCGGCGCCGGGCGCGCCGGCAGGCGCCCGGGCGCGGGGTCGGCCACGAGCCCGCTCGGCGCCGCGATGCGCGCGAGGTAGAGGGGCGTGGGGCGGTTGGCGAAGTGCGCCGCGCGCCGCAGCAGCCCGCGCGTGTGCTCCGTGACCAGGCTGCCCATGAGGCGCCACCCCACCTTGCTCCGCAAAAATCCCTCCGCGCGCGCCTGCCCGGCGGGGTGCGCCGTGGCGTAGCGACTCAGCAGCGGCAGCAGCGCGAGGCGCCCGTCGAGCGGCGCCAGCGGCGCGTCGGGCGTGAGGGGCCACGCCGCGCCCTCGGCGAGCGCGCCGGCGAGCGCCGCCTCCGCCCACTCCGCCGGCAGCTCGTCGGCGGCGAGGAGCGCCCAGGTGAGCGCGGGCGCCCCCCGGCGCGCGAGCCCCGCGCCTAGCCCCTCGTAGAGCCCCTCGCGGTAGCTCAGGAAGCGGGTGAGGGCGGCGGCGAGGTCGCAGGCGGGGGCGCCCTCGGCGGCGCACAGGCGCGGCGGGGCGTCGGGCGGCGCGGCGAGGGGCGCGGCGAGGGGCGCGGCGAGGGGCGTGAGCGGCGCGTGCGCGCTCAGCAGCGTCAGCGTGAGCGCCGCGCCGCGGGGCCCCGACCACGACACCCCCTCCCCCGCCGCCGCCCCCCCCGCCGCCCCCGCCGCGGGCGCAAGCCGCAGCGCGAGCCCCTCGTGGGTGAGCGTGAGCGCCCCGCTCGCCTCGGGGGCGAGCGCGAGGGGCGTCCACCGCTCCTCGAGCGCAGCGCCCTCCGCGCCCGGCGCTCCCCCCTGCGCCCCCTGCGGCGCCGAGAGGGAGGGGAGGGCGCAGCCGGCGGAGTGGGCGGCGCGGAGGGTGAGGGCGCCCGCGGCCCGCAGCGTCACCTCCGCGCCCTCCGCGCGCGCCTGGCGGTGCGGCGCCAGCGCCGCCCACAGCAGACGCGGCGCAGGGGTGGCGCGGAGGGGGCTGAGCGTGAGGCCCTCGCCCCCCTCGCCCCAGTACAGGCGCACGCGGCAGCCGCCGGCGGGGGTGCCCACCTCCGTGAGCGCGCCGCCGAGGGGGGCGAGCCCCTCAAGGCCCTCCTCCGCGGGGGCGCGCAGGCGCCGCTGGTGCCACACCTGCGCCGCCACCCCCGACGACTGAAGCAGGCGCACCTCGTAGTCCGAGGCGCTGTGCGTGAGCGTGAGGGGCTCCTCGGCGCGGGCGGCGCGAGGGGCGGCGAGGGCGGCGAGCGGCGCGCAGGCGAGCAGGGCGCGCGCGGCGAGGGGGGCGAGAGGGGCGAGGCGGGCGGGGGGGCGTGCGTGCATG
>VGTA01000614.1 GCA_016874875.1 Deltaproteobacteria bacterium
GGGGCGGGGGGGGGGGGGGGAGGGCGCGGCGGCGGGGTGGGCGCGCCCGCCAGCGCGCGCCGCGGTGGTCCTGCTCGGCGAGCGGCGCGAGCCGCCCAACCCGCTCCGCCTCCCCGCGCTCGCCGTGGGCGGCCCGCCGGCGCCGGCGGTGGCGGCGTGGGCGGCGGCCCTCGAAGGGGGCGGGGGCGGGGGGGCGGGCGCGGCGGGGGCGGGCGCCTGGCTGGGGGCGTGGCGCGCCCTCGACGCGCGCCACGCCCCGCCGCCGCCAGCGCCGGCCGCCCCACTCACCGGCGAGCTCATCGCCCACGCGCTCGGCGACGTCGCCCGCGCCCTCCCCGCGCGCCTCCACGTCCACATCGCCAGCTCTAGCCCCTTCCGCGACCTCGACCTCGCCCTCCGCCCCGCGCCCCACACCGCCGTCTGGAGCCAGCGGGGCGCCAACGGCATCGACGGGACGCTCTCGGCGGCGCTCGGGGCGGCGCGCGCCCTCCCGCCCGGCGAGCCGCTCGTCGCCTGGCTCGGCGACCTCGCCGCCTTCCACGACCTCCAGGGCCTCGCCGCGTGGGGCCTCGCCGCCCGCGCCGGGCGCCTCGCGCGCCCCTGCGCGCTCGTGCTGGCCAACAACGGCGGGGGGGGCATCTTCGCGCAGCTCCCCGTCCGCGACTCGGAGGCGTTTGAGGAGGCGTTCCTCACCCCCGTCCCCCTCGACTGGGCGCCGCTCTGCGCCGCCCTCGGGGTGCCCTACCGCCGCGCCGAGCGCCTTGACGCGCTCGCCGCGCTCCTCGGCGGCGCCCTCCGCGCGCCGGGGGTGACGCTGCTCGAGGTCCCCCTCCCGCCCCCCTCCCGCGCAGGAGCGCTCTTGTGATGACCACCGCCGCCCCCCTGCCGCCGCCGAGCCGCGCCCGCGCGTGGTGGCTCACCCTGCGCCCCGCTACCCTTTGGGCGGGGGCCGCGCCCGTGCTCGTGGGCGCGGCGCTCGCCGCGCGCGACGGGCGCTTCGCCCCCCTCCCCGCCGCCGCTGCCCTCGCCGGCGCCTGCCTCATCCAGGTGGGCTGCAACCTCGTGAACGACTACTCGGACTTTGAGAAGGGCGCCGACGACGACGCGCGCCTCGGCCCCGCGCGGGCGGCGGCGCGGGGGTGGCTCTCGGTGCGCGACCTCAAGCGCGGCGCCGCCCTCAGCCTCGGCCTCGCCGCCCTCCTCGGCGTGTACCTCACCGCCGTGGGCGGGGCGCCCATCCTCGCGCTCGGCGTGGCGAGCCTCCTCAGCGCCGTCGCCTACACCGCCGGCCCCCTGCCGCTCGCCTACGTGGGCCTCGGGGACCTCTTTGTGCTCTTGTTCTTTGGACTCGGCGCGGTGGGGGGCACCTACTACCTGCTCGCCGGCGCCCTCAGCGCCGGGGCGCTGGCGGCGGGGGCGGCGGTGGGGGCGCTCGCCACCGCCATCCTCGTGGTCAACAACCTCCGCGACCGCCACGGGGACGCCCGCGCCGGCAAGCGCACCCTCGCGGTCCGCTGGGGCGCCACCGCGGCGCGCGTGGAGTACTCTGTGCTGCTCGCCGCCGCCTTTGCGTTCGTGGGCTGGCGCGCCGCGGCTGAGGGCGACGCCGCTTGGCTCGCCCCCCTCGCCGCCCTCCCCCTAGCCCTCCATCGCGCTCGGCAGGTGTGGGTCACCGACGGGGCGGCGCTCAACCCGCTCCTCGGCGCCACCGCTCGCCTCGAGCTCATCTTCTGTCTCGCCCTCAGCGTCGCTCTCGCTCTATCGAGCCGCTCGCCCGCTCAGCCCCCCGCGCCCCTCCCCGCTGACCGCTCCCCGCTGACCGCTCCCCGCTGACCGCTCCCCCTCTCCCCCTCTCCCCTCGCGAGTCGCCCCCGTGCTCACCCTCACCGCCGCCCCCTACGCCCTCCCGCTCTCGCGCCCCCTCACCACCGCCCGTGGCGCGGTGGTGGCGCGGCGCGGCTGGCGCGTGGCGCTTTGGGGGGGCGCGGGGCGCGTGGGCGTGGGCGAGGCGGCGTGCTGGCCGGGATTCGGCGGCGGTGAGGAGCTCGCGGCGGGCGCCCTCGCCGCCCTCGCCGCCCCGGGCGACTCCGCCGCGCCCCTCGCCGCGCCCCTCGCCGCCCTCAGCGCCCTCCGCCTCCACGACCCCCACGCCCCCGTCTCGCTCGCCGCGGTCGAGGCCGCCTGCGCCGCGGTGCCGTCCCCGGAGGCGCGCCACGCCCTCGAGCTCGCCGCCCTCGACCTGCGCGCGCAGGCGCTCGGCGCGCCGCTCGCCGCCCTCCTCGCCGGGCGCCCCCTCGCCCCCCACGAGCTCGCCGCCCACACCCACGCCCTCGTGAGCGACGCGGAGGGGGCGGCGCGCGCCCTCGATGAGGGCTACGGGGCGGTGAAGCTCAAGGTGGGCGCGGCGCCCCACTGGACGCACGACGCTATGGAGGCGGCGCGGGTCGCTGCGCGGCTCGGGGCGGCGGGCGGGGCGCGGGCGGGACTCCGCCTCGACGCCAACGGCGCGTGGGGCGCGGAGGAGGCGCGCGCCTTCTGCGTGGTGGCGGGGGCGCTCGGCGCGGAGTGGGTGGAGGAGCCCCTGCGGGCGGGGGCGGGGTGGGGGGCGTGGCGCGCGGCGGGCGCGGCGGGCGCGGCGCCGCTCGCGGCTGACGAGTCGGCCCCCACGCTCGCCGCCGTCGAGGAGGCCGTGGCGCTGGGCGGGGCGCGCGTGGTCACGCTCAAGCCTATGTTCCTCGGTGGGCTCCTCCCCGCCCTGCGCGCCGCCGAGCGGGCGGCGGCGCTCGGCGCGCGCGTCTGCGTCACCCACGCCCTCGAGTCGAGCGTGGGGCGGCGCGGCGCGGCGCACCTCTGCGCCGCCCTCGCCGCGCGCGGCCTCGCCCCCGCCGGCGGGCTCGGCGGCGCCCTCGACGGCGACCCCGCCCCCGCGGCGCCCGCGCGCGGAGGGCGCGTCCTGCTCGACGCCGCGCCCGGCCTCGGGGACCTCCCGCGCGCCCGCCTGGCGGAGGTGTAGCGTGTGGACCCAGGACGCGGCGCACTCGCCCGCTGACCTCCCCTTC
>VGTA01000615.1 GCA_016874875.1 Deltaproteobacteria bacterium
CCTCGCCCTCGCCCTCGCCCCCGCCCTCGCCCTCGCCCTCGCCCTCGCCCTCAGCGCCGGCGCCGCGAGCGCGCAGCAGGTCCAGGTCAACGTCAACGACCCGCAGGTGCAGGCCGCCCTGCGCGCCCTAGAGCGAGAGCCCACCATCCAAGAGGTGCAGCGCGCCGCCCTCCGCTTCTACAACGCCGAGCCCGAGACCGTGGACTCGCTGCGCTCGCGCGCCGGCCTCAAGTCGCTGATGCCCGACGTGAACGTGAGCTACCGCTCCGGCAACAACGGCGTCTTTATCAACCAGTTCGACTACCTCAACGGCGACCAGAATCAGAACTTCCAGGTGGGGCGCGACTTCTCGCAGGGCGACGTCTACGAGTGGCAGGTGTCGGGGAGCTGGAGTCTGTCGCGGCTCGTCTTTAACCCCGAGGTGCTCGACGTCGCCTCCATGGCCGCCATCCAGGAGGGCGTCCTCAAGGAGATCACCCGCCTCTACTACACCCGCCGCCGCCTGCAGCTCGACCTGATCTTCTCGGCCCCGCAGGACGTCCCCACGCGGATGGCCAAGCAGCTCCGCGTGGACCAGATGACCGCCACCATCGACGCCCTCACCCACAACCTGCTCACGCGGCACGCCGAGACCAACAAGGGCTTTACGCAGGAGGGTCAGGCGTGGTGAGCCCGCGCGAGCTGATCACGCAGGAGGGCTGGGACCGCCTCAGCGCCGAGGCCGAGCGCCTGCTGCGCGTGGAGCGCCCCGCCGTCGTGCAGGGCGTCGCCAACGCCGCCGCCGAGGGCGACCGGAGCGAGAACGCCGAGTACATCTACGGCAAGAAGCGCCTGCGCGAGATCGACAGCCGCCTCCGCTACCTGCAGGGGCGCCTTGAGCGCCTGCGCGTGGAGCCCCCTCCCGCCACGGCGGAGCGCGTGCGCTTCCTGTCGCGCGTGCAGGTGGAGAACGTCGACACCGGCGAGCGCCACGCCTACACCCTCGTGGGCCCCGACGAGAGCGACCCCGCCGCCGGCCGCCTCTCGTACCTCTCGCCCCTCGGGCGGGCGCTCATGGGCAAGGAGGTGGGCGACGACGCGGAGTTTGAGGCGCCGAGCGGGACAAAGCTCTACACGGTGCTGAGGGTCGAGTGAGGTCGCGCGAGTCCGCACAACGCGCTTGAGTCCTCAGGTCAAATCCGCTACACGCCTCGAATCTGAGCGGCGCGCGGGGCCTCGGCTCAGCGCGCGCCGATGAGCCAACACCCCTGAGCGCCGTGCGGCGTGGGAGGAACACATGACACCGATCGTCCTGGGAATCGCGGGGGGCTCTGGCTCGGGCAAGACCACGGTGGCGCGCTCGCTCCTAGAGCGCGTGGGCAGCGCGCGCGTCGCCTATCTAGAGCACGACAACTACTACCGTGACCAGTCACACCTCAGCGAGGAGGAGCGCGCGCAGGTCAACTTCGACCACCCCGACTCCTTTGACACCCCGCTGATGGTGGAGCACATCCGCGCCCTCAAGCGCGGCGAGCTCATCCGCAAGCCGGTCTACAGCTACATCCACCACGCGCGAACGGGCGAGGTGATTCCCGTGGAGTCGCGCCCCCTCATCATCGTGGAGGGCATCCTCGCCCTCGAGAACGCTGAGCTGCGCGCGCTGATGGACGTGAAGATCTTTGTGGACACGGAGGACGACGTCCGCCTCGTCCGCCGCCTCCGCCGCGACATCGTGGAGCGCGGGCGCTCCCTCGAGCGTGTCCTCGGGCAGTATGAGGCGACCGTGCGCCCCATGCACCTCACGTTCGTCCTCCCCTCCCGCCGCTACGCCGACGTCATCGTCCCGCGGGGGGGCGGCAACGTGGTCGCCATCCAGATGGTGGCCGACAGCGTGCTGCAGCGCCTCGGCGGGGAGGGGCGCGGCGAGCACGCGGCGGGCGGGAGAGCGAGCGAAACCCCTTGAGTTAAAGCGAAAAGCGCCGCTAAGATCTAGGTGCTCTAGCGCCCCCCAAGGACACCCATGACGCCGCTCCTCTCCCCCCTCGCTCCGCGCGCCCTGTGGCTCACGCTGGCGCTCATGGCCTGCGACGAGTCCGCCGATGCGCCCCCCCGCGCCCCCCGCGCCCCCAGCGCCCCCAGCGCGCGCGCCGCCGCCGTGGCGCTGCGCGACTGCGAGGGGGAGCCGCGCTGCCGCTCTGAGGGCCTGTGTGACCGCACGCCCGAGGGGGTGTGCGTGGCGGCGACGCCGCGGTCGTGCCTCCAGAGCGCGGCGTGCCGCGCCTCGGGCGCCTGCACCCCGCAGGACGGCGCCTGCGCCACGCTCAGCGACCTCGACTGCCAGCAGGGGGAGCGCTGCGCCCTCTACGGCCTCTGCGCGGCGCGCGAGGGGGCGTGCGTGGTGGCGGATGAGCGGGACTGCGAGCGCGCGGAGTCGTGCCGCGCCCTCGGGGAGTGCAAGCTCATGGGGGAGCGCTGCGTCACCGAGGAGGAGTGGAGCGCCGGCTGCGGCGCGGGCTGCCTCCGCGCCCGGGGCGCGTGCGTGTGCGCCGACCCCACGCCGGCGCGCACACTCCCGCCCCGCGCCGCCCCCGCGCCGCAGGCGCGCGCCGAGGAGGAGGACGGCCGGCGCGGCCGCGGCCGCCGCGACCGCCGCGAGCGGGTCGCCCCCCCCCCCCCCCCCCCCCCCCCCCCCAGCGTCGCCTGCCTCGACGCCTGCGCAGAGCGCGGCGAGTGCGAGCTGCGCGAGCAGGGCTGTGCCGCCACCAGCGACGCGCGGTGCGAGGACTCCCGCGCCTGCGTGACCCACGGGCGCTGCGCGGCGCGCGAGGGGCGCTGCGTCGCCACGGAGGAGGGCTGCCGCCTCTCGCTCGCCTGCACCCTCACGGGGCGCTGCGACCTCTCCGCCCCCGCCGCGCCCCTCGCCGCCTCGCAGCGCCAGGTCTGCGTGACCACCAGCGAGCAGATGTGCCGCGCCTCCAAGGCGTGCGCGGAGGTGGGCCTCTGCACTTTCGCCCCGCGCGCCCTGCCCGACCTCGCGCCCCCCCCCGACTCCCTCGCGCCCCGCGACTCCGCCGCCTCG
>VGTA01000616.1 GCA_016874875.1 Deltaproteobacteria bacterium
CAGGAGGGTGCCGGGGCGGGGACCCGCGAAACGCTCCAGCGCCGCCCACACCTGCTCGAGTCCCTCGCGCGAGCTCGCCGAGCACCCGATCACCTGCCGCGCCTCCACGCCGATCCCGCGCGCGATGCGCTCGAGGGCGGGCTTGCGCTCGCTCCGCGACAGCTTGTCGATCTTGGTGACCACGGGGATGATGCCCCACCCGACGCGGCTGCCCATCTCGGCGAGGGAGCGCTCCCAGTCCCCCGGGTCGCGGCGGCTGTCCATGAGCAAGAGGAGCGCGCGCAGCGGCTCGCGCGTGGTGAAGTAGCGCTCCATCATCTCGCCCCACTGCCGCTTCATCTCTAAGGGCACCTTGGCGTAGCCGAAGCCGGGCAGGTCGCAGAGCACGAAATGCTCGTTGATGAGGAAGAAGTTGAGCACCTGCGTCCGCCCGGGGGTGCCGCTCACCTTGGCGAGGTGGCGCTGCTGGGTGAGCGCGTTGATGAGGCTCGATTTGCCCACATTGGAGCGGCCCGCCACCGCCAGCTCCGGGAAGGGCGTGCCCTGCGACGAGGAGCTGTGCGGGTAGTCCTTGGGCCACACCGCGCTCTTGATAAAGGTGGCCTTCACCATGCTCAGAGCGCCGCCAGCGACAGCAGCGCGCACACCGAGAGGGTGAGCGCCTGCGCGCCGCGGTGGGCGAGGGCGGCGGCCACGCCGAGGGCGGCGGCGGCGGCTAGGAGGGGCGCGGCGCTCGCCGTGAGCCCCCCGCTGACCCCCAGCTGCGCGGCGAGGCCGAGGAGAGCGAGGGCGGCGCCCGCCGTCACGCCGCGGCGCGCGGCGTCCCCGTAGGCGCCCACGTCGCGGGCGCTCGCGCTCGCCGGCAGGAGCGCCCCGAGGAGCGCGGCGCCGAGCGCCACCAGCCCCGCCAGCCCCCGCGCCGGCGCCCAGCGCCACTCCCCGGCGGGGGGCGCGAGGGCGGAGACGCGCTGCGCGTCCACCCCGGTGACGTCGACGCCTAGGGCGAGCCACTCACGCACCCCCGCCTCCCCGGCGGCGGCGGCGAAGGGGGTGAGGGGCCCGGCGAGCAGGGCGGCGACGGCGAGCGCCGCCCACAGCCCCAGCGCCGCCCGCGAGGCGCGCGCCGCCCCCGCCAGCTCCGCCCCCAGCCCCGCCAGCCCCAGCGCGGCGAGCCCCCACGCCGCGGGCGCCGCCAGCGGGGAGGCCGCGGCGAGGGGCGCCGAGACCGCCTTGAGTCCCTCCGCCGTCTCGTAGCGCAGCGTCACGCTCAGCGGCTCCCCGAGGGCGCCCGCGTCGAGCCCCCACGCCAGGAGGCTGAGCGCCCCGGGGTCGAGCACCGCCGCGGCGCCCACGGCGAGCGGGGCGAGGGAGAGGGCGAGGCGCGCGCGGTCACGCGCCCAGAGGAGCACGGCGGCGCAGGCCACCGCCGCGCCTACGCTCGCGAGCGCGAGGCTCGTGGGGGCCACGCCGAGCATCTGCTGGCTTAGCCCTGCACTGCCTTGCGGACGAGCTGCTGGACGGAGCGCGCGCGCTTGGACAGCACGGTGGTGGGCTGCTTGAGGATGAAGCGGTCAAAGCCGCCCACGTGGTCGATGGAGCGAATCGCGCTGTTGGCGACCAGCAGCGTCACGAAGCGGCCGAGCGACTCGCTAAAGAGGCGGCGCTTCTGCACGTTGGGCTTGGCCCACGTCTTGGTCTTGATGTTCGAGTGGCTGATCAGATTCTTGACGATGGGGGCCTTGCCCGTGAGCTCACACTTCGACATGGTCTCTCTCCGATAGGTCTTGAGGTCTTGAGGTCTTGAGGTCTTGAGGTCTTGAGGTTCAGCGCCCGCGGGGACCTCGCGGGGGGACCTGTGGGGTGAGTTACATAGTACGAAGCGCCGCGTTTAGCAAGCGCTTCTGCGCCGCGCGGCCCTCAGTCGAGGTCCTGCGGGACCACCTCGTGCGAGAGCGAGCGGTAGGCCTTGAGGCCCGTGCCCGCCGGAATCAGGCGGCCCATGATGACGTTCTCCTTGAGGCCGTGCAGGTAGTCCACCTTGCCCTTGAGGGCGGCGGCGGTGAGCACCTTGGTGGTCTCCTGGAACGATGACGCCGAGATGAACGAGTCCGTGGCGAGCGACGCCTTGGTGATGCCGAGCAGCAGCGGCTCGGCGATGGCGGGGCGCTTGGTGGGGTCGGCGCTGAGGCGCGCGTTCTCCTCGTCGAGCACCCACTTCTCCACCTGCTCGTCCGGCAGGAAGTGGGCGTCGCCCACCTCCTTGATGCGGACGCGGCGCAGCATCTGGCGGACGATCACCTCGATGTGCTTGTCGTTGATGCGCACGCCCTGCAGGCGGTACACCTGCTGGATCTCGTTGACGAGGTACTCCGCCACCGCCATCTCGCTCTTGACGCTGAGGATCTCGTGGGGGCTGAGCGGCCCGTCCGAGAGGGCGTCGCCGGCGCGCACTATGTCGCCCTCGCGGACGATCACCTGCTGGCCCTTGACGAGGTGGTCCTCGCTATGCTGCTCGTCGGTGACGACGCGGACCACGCGCTTGGGGTTCTCGCCGATGATCTCCTGCACGCGCCCGTCCACGCGCGACAGCACGGCGCTCTTCTCCTTGGCGCGCGCCTCAAACAGCTCCGCCACGCGCGGCAGGCCGCCCGTGATGTCCTTGGTCTTGGCGGCCTCGATGTCGAGCTTGGCGAGCGGCTGGCCGGCGCCGATGAGGGCGCCCGAGAAGATCTCGAGCTTGGCGTCCACGGGCAGGTCGTAGCTGGCCTTGCGCTCGGTGCCGTCCTCGGCGCGGAGGGTGACCACCTCGCCGGGGAGGACCACCCACTGGTCGTCCACGCGCTTAAAGATCGGCGCGCAGATCTCCACGCGGGGGGAGTTGGAGCTGCCCTGCTCCGCCTTGCCGCGCTTGGAGGTCTTCTTGCTCTGGGCGCGCGCGCTGTTGCGGGTGGGGGCGCTGATGCGGCGAATCACGTTGCCGCCGCTCTCGCTCTCCTCCCTCAGCGTGCCCTCCTCGAGGCTCACGTTGTGGAGCACAGCCACGCCCTCCA
>VGTA01000617.1 GCA_016874875.1 Deltaproteobacteria bacterium
GGGGGGGGGGGGGGGGGGGCGGGCGGGGGGGGGAGGGGCGAGGGGGAGAACGAGGGGGCGAAAGGCGCCAGCGCCGCGAGGCCCCCCGCGCCCGAGAGCAGCGGCAGCGTCTGGCGCGGCGCGTAGGCGTCCTGCGCGCCGAGGGGGGCGCCGAGGGGGGCGCCGAGGGGCTGCGCGGCCGGCGGGGCGCGGTGGTGCGCCTCGATGGCGCGCAGCTCGCTGCGCTGCGCCTCCGAGATCGGCGCGGTCTTGTCCATCACCAAGAGCGCCGCCGGCGCCACGCGGAGCCCCGAGGGCGCCGCCGCCACCCGCAGCGTGCTCGGCGCGCCCTCCTTCAGCGTCCTCGTCCCTAAATCGACCGAGTGCAGGCTCTCGTCGAGCGAGTCGAGCGACTCGTTGAGCAGCTCCTCGAGCTCCTCAGCCTCCTCCGCCGCCTCCTCCGCCGAGCTCGGCGCGCTAGGCAGCCCAAAGCCCCTGCTTTGGAGGTCGCGGAAGATCTCGGCGGACACGGGGCGGGTGGGGACGTCGTCGTTGGTGAACGGCGTCATCGCCACCGCCATCAGCTGCTGCGTCTGGAAGGCGGCGGGCGCGGCGGGCGCGGCGGGCGCGGCGGGCGCGGCGGGCGCGGCGGGCGTGGCGGGCGCGTCGGGCGCGGCGGCGGTGAGCAGCGCCATCAGCTCCGCTGGCGTCTGCGTCGTCCGCTCCACGCCCTGCTCGCTGTCCTCGATCTGAAAGTTGAGCTGCTCGAGGATGTGCGCCTCCTGCGCGCGCTCGTGGGCGATGTAGTTGGAGAACTCCTGATACATCCACGCCTTGAGCGTGGCCTGACTCGTCATCGGCGCCTCGCGCTGAATAAAGAGGCGCAGGTCGCGCGCGAGGTCGCTGGCGCGCTGGTAGCGGGCGTTGGGGTCGGCGGCGAGGGCGCGGAGGGTGATGCGGTCGAGCTCCGGGGAGATCCACTCGCTCACCAGACTCGGCGCGCTCGCGCGGGCCTCGCGCACCATGTCGAGCGTCTCCATGTCGCTCTCGCCCAAGAAGAGGCGCTGGTTGGTGAGGAGCTCATAGAGCACCACCCCGAGCGCGAAAATGTCGAGGCGGTGGTCGGCGTTGAGCCCGCGCACCTGCTCGGGCGCCATGTAGCCAAACTTGCCCTTGAGGATGCCCGCGCGCGTGCTCTCGTAGCCGCGGTCCTTAGCCTTGGCGATGCCGAAATCGATCAGCTTCACCTCGCCCTCATACGAGATGAGGATGTTCTGCGGCGACACGTCGCGGTGGATGATCTCGAGGGGGTGGCCGCCCTCGTCGCGCAGCGCGTGCGCGTAGTCGAGGGCGTCGGCGACGCAGGCGGCGATGTGGGCGCTCAGGGCGGGGCTCATCAGCATGCCCCGCTCACGCAGGTGGTGGCGCAAGAAGAGCAGGTCGCGCCCCGAGATGTACTCCATCGAGATGAAGTACTCCCCCTGCTCCTCCCCCTGCTCGATGATCTGCGCGATGTGCGGGTGCTGCAGACGCCCCGCCGTGGTCGCCTCCGACAAGAACATCTCCACAAACGACCTGTCCTGCGAGAGGTGCGGCAGGATGCGCTTGATGGCGGCGAAAGCGGGGTGCCCGTCCTCTTGGTAGTAGCACGCCTTAAAGACCTCAGCCATGCCGCCCACGTTGATGCGGTTGATGAGAGTGTAGTAACCGAAGGGCTGTGGGTTCACGCTGACCTCGTCTTCACCTCTAGGGCGCTCAGGGAGAGCCACGGCGCCGGGTGCCGGGGGAGCCTGTGGCGACAGGCGCGTTGGATTTTATCGCAGGGTGCGCTATGCTTCAACGCCTAACGCACCGCGCCGCCCGCGGCGCCTCACTCCGCTCCCCCCCGCAGGACCGCGCCGCCCATGCCCCCTCTCGCCCCCAGCGCCCCCGCCGCGCGCCCCGCCCCCGCCGCCGCGCCCACCGCCGCGCTCGCCGCCGCCCCCGCCGCCGCCCCCGCCGCCGCGCTCGCCGCCGCGCTCGCCGCCGCGCTTTTGGGCTGCGAATCCAAGGTGGGTGACCCCTGCGTCGCCAGCACGCAGTGCGGCGTTGGGCGCATGTGCGACTCGTCGAGCTATGAGGGCTACTGCACCGTCTCCCCCTGCACCGCCTCGTCCTGCCCGAGCGACTCCGTGTGCGTGGAGTTCGAGGACCTCACCACCTACTGCATGGCCACGTGCGGGAGCGACGATGACTGCCGAGAGGGCTACGTCTGTGACGCGCAGACGGCGGCGGCGCCCTTCTGCCGCGAGCGGGGCTGAGGGCGGGGGGGCGCGCGCGGCGGCGCGGGGCGGGGGGGGGCGCGCGGCGGCGCTGGGCGCGGCGCTGCTGGGCGCGGCGCTCTGCGCCTGCCAGCCCGAGGCGACGCCCCCCCCGCCCGCCGCCCCCTGCGCCCGCGACGAGGACTGCCTCGGCACGTGGTGGCCGGGCGCCGAGGAGTGCGGACCGGTGGCGCGCTGCGCGGCGGGCGCGTGCGCCCCGCCCCCCGCCCTCACCGGCGACGAGGGCGCCGCGCAGGCGCTGCCGCTCACGCTCTCGTGGGCGCCCGCCGTGGCGCCCGCCGGGGCGCCCGCCGGGGTGCCCGCCGGGGCGCCCGCCGTGGCGCTCTGGGCGGAGTGGGCGGCCTCGGACCTCGAGCTGCGGCGAGGGCTGATGTGTCGCGAGGGGGGGGCGCCGGGGTGGGTGCTGGCGCTGCTCTTCCCGCGCCCGAGCGGCGGGGAGGGCGACGCGCGCGGGGAGTGGGCGCTCACGTCCGCCCACAGCCCCGCGCCGCTCCTCGCCCTCGCCTTTGACGCAGGCGGCGCCCTGCGGGGCGCGGCGCTCCTCACGCGGGGCGCGCGGCGCGCGGCGCCCGCCGCCGCCGCCGCCGCGCGCTGGGCGCTGCCGGCGGGGAGCGTCACCGCCCTCGAGGTCACCCCCAGCGTGGGCGCGCCTCTGTGGGCGACCCTCGCCGGCGCCCTCGCCCCGCTCGCCCCGCTCGACCCGCTCGCCCCCGACCGCTTCACCGAGCTCCGCGACCCCGCCCT
>VGTA01000618.1 GCA_016874875.1 Deltaproteobacteria bacterium
CCCCGACGCCCCCCTGCCCCCCCCCGTCAGCGACGACCCGCTCGCCTTCTACCTGCCCCTCGAGTGCGGCGCGAGCGCGCGAATCAGCCAAGGCAACGGCGGCAGCACCAGCCACACGGGGCGCACGCAGTACGCCTTTGATTTCTCCATCGCCCTCAACACGCCCGTCTTGGCGATGGCGCCGGGGGAGGTGGTGGCGGCCTTTGACGAGACGGGCCCGGGGGACCGCTGCTACAGCGGCGGGGACTCGAGCTGCTCGGCGGCGGCGAATCACGTGATTCTGCGCCACGCCGACGGCAAGCGCACGTCGTACGTCCACCTGAATCGGGTGGACGTGGCCGTGGGGGCGCAGGTGAGTCGCGGGCAGCGGGTGGGGCTGTCGGGCAGCACCGGCTACTCCACGGGCCCGCACCTCCACGCGGAGCGCCAGGAGTCGTGCTCGAGTCGCTACTGCCAGACGGTGCCCCTCTCGTTCGCCGACGTGGGGGGGGACGGGGTGCCGGCCTCGGGGGAGCGGGTGACCTCGGGGAACTGCCCGTAGGGCGCCGGGGCGCGAGGGTGACGACGGCGCTCCTGAGCGAGGTGTATGACGCGCACTGCCACCTCCACCTCGACGCGCGCCCAGAGGGGCAGCGGGCGGCGGGGGCGCTGCTCGGGGCGCTCGGGGGCGCGGCGCTCATGTCAACGGCGCCCACGGACTGGGAGGCGGCGAGCGCCCTGGCGCGCGCGCGCCCAGGGGCGCGCTGCCTCTTTGGGATTCACCCCTGGCGCGCGCACGCCTACGCCGGGGAGCGCGGGTGGCTCGACGCCCTGCGCGCCCGCCTCCTCGCCGCCCCCGGGAGCGCCGTGGGCGAGATCGGCCTCGACCGCCTCTGGCGCCCCCCGGGCCTCGCCGAGGTCCAGTACGCCGCCCAGCGCGCCGTGTTTGTGGCGCAGCTCGACCTCGCCGCGGAGCTCGGGGTGCCGGTCTCGGTGCACTGCGTCCGCGCGCAGGGCGACCTGCAGGACCTCCTGCGCGCCGCCCCCCGCCTGCCCCCCGCCATCTACCTGCACGCCTTTGGGGGGGCGCGGGGGACCGTGGAGCAGCTCACGCGGGCGAGGGGCTACGGCGAGCGCCTCTACTTCGGCTTCGCCGCCTGCGTCAACCTCCGCGCCCCCAAGACGCGCGAGGCGATCGCGGCGGTGCCGGAGGGGCGCCTCTTGGTGGAGAGCGACCGGGAGGCGGCGGAGGGGGCGGCGGGGGAGCTGACGCGGATGCTCGAGGTCTACGCGGAGGTGCGGGGCTGGGGGGGCGCGGCGGAGGCGGCGCGGCGGACGGCGCGGGCGGCGCGGGAGCTGTATGCGCGGGCGGACGGAGGGGCAAAATCGTAGGAGTGGCGCATATATAATAAGAGGCTGGCACCTATCAGGACCGATCAGAGCCGCCCCCCTCCCCCTCAGGGCGCCGGCACCGCGCACACACAGACCTGCGTCTGCAGATCTCCATCACAGCCGCGGTTGTTGTTGGTGGGGTTACAGGACCCGTTGTTGTCGTTCCACCCATCCACGCACATCAGACCGCTCAGCGCGCAGAACGCCTCACAGCTCAGCTTGCCGTCCACGGACGCGCCGCGCCCGTCCACATAAAACGCGCAGGTGGGGTCGGCGTTGTCGGGGGTGTTCATCGCGCAGAAGCGGTTGAAGGTGTTGTAGGGGCGCACCGCCTCGCACAGCGCCGGGGCGCTGCAGGCGCCGTCGCGGCACGTGCCCCAGGTGTTGCAGAGGGCGTCGTTGGGGCGGGGCGCGAGGGTGGGGCCGCCCGTGGCGTCGCACCCCGTCACGAGCGCGCAGGCGTCCCCCTCCGCCACCACCTCGCTCGACACCACCGCGCAGCTCTGCTCATCAGGCGGCACGCACAGGTCAACGTCATAGCAGGTGACCTCCGGGGCGCCCAGCGCCTCACGGGTGCAGCGGCTCACGCCGTCGGCGCCCACCTCGAGCGAGTAGCGCTCGGCGGGGCAGGGCGCCTCCTCGCAGCGGGCGTCGGTGACCGCGGGCACGAGGAGGTCCTCCTCGCACTGCCCGCACACGGGCGGCGCGCCGGCGCTCGTGGCGCAGTCGTAGGCCCCCCCCGCCGCGCCGCCGAGCGCCCCCGCCGCCGCGCCGCCCCCGCCCTCCCCGCCGCCCTCCGCGCCCCCGCCGCCCTCCGCGCCCCCGCCGCCCTCCGCGCCCCCGCCGCCCTCCGCGCCCCCCGCGCCCCCGGCGGGCGCGCCGGCGGTCACGGGCGGCGTGGGCTGCGCGGCGCCGGCGGCGGGCGGGACCGTGTTGTAGGTCTCGGCGCCGCCGACCGGCGGGGGCGTGTAGGGCGGCGGGACGGGGTCGGGCTCGACGGGGGGCGCGGGGGGCGCGTTGCAGGCGACGCAGGAGAGGGCGCACAGGGCGCAGAGGGCGGCGCGCAGGGCGGCGCGCAGGGCGGCGCGCGGGGCGGCGGGGCGGGGATTCATGAGCGCTCCGGGCGATGAGGGCGACAGAAGAGGGCTAGACAGCCTCGTGAGGCAAGGCATCATGGAGGAGAGCCGCGGTCGGGCTCAAGACTCATGTGCGCGCCGCGCGCCCCCGCCCGCGCCCCCCGCCCTCCCACTCCGCGAGCCCCTCCCGATGACCTCCCCCCTCCCGCGCGCCCTCCCGCGCCCGCGCCCGCTCTCGCTCCTGCTCCTGCTCCTGCTCTCGCTCCTGCTCTCGCTCCTCCCTCACCCCCTCGCTCACGCCCAGACCCCGCCCGCCCCCGCCCCTCTCGAGGCGGGCCCCATGCTCGGCTTCGGGAGCGCCCACGAGACGCTCATCTGGGCGCGCCTCGCCGCGCGCGGCGCCGACGTGCGAATCCGGTACTGGCCCGCGGGGCGCCCGCAGGAGGCCAAGGAGGACGGCCCCCTCCCCCTCGGCGGGCGGGACGGGCGCACGCTGCGCCACGTCCTCAGCGGCCTCGCGGACAACGCCACCTACGAGTACGCGCTGCTCGTGGGCGGCGCGCCGGTGACGGCGCCGGGGGCGCTCCGGTTTAAGAC
>VGTA01000619.1 GCA_016874875.1 Deltaproteobacteria bacterium
GTCCTGCGCGCCCTCGTCCCCCCCGCGCCGGGCGCCGCCCCCCTCGCCGCGCCCCCCCCTGTGCCCCTCGGCCCCCTCAGCGACCTCGCCCTCTCGTGGGCGCTCCTCAGCGACGACCTCGACGGGGTCAGCGCGCGCGCGGAGGAGCTCTCGTGGGCGCTCGCCGCCCTCCTCAGCCCCGAGGACGTCCCCCCGCCCTCCCGCGACTCCGCCGCCCTCGCCGCCTGGCGCGCCCGCGCCGCCCTCCCCGCCCTCCCCGCCGACGCCCTCGTCGCCCCCGACCTCCTCGACTCACGCGCCGCCGCCGCCCTCCTCCGCGCCCCCTCGGCGCCCCGCGCGGGCGTGGAGCTCTGGGCCGCCCTCAGCGCCCGCCTCGCCCGCTGCCTCTCGGGGGAGGCGGCGCTGGCGTCGCAGGAGGGCGGCGCGCAGGGCGGCGCGCAGGGCGGCGCGCAGGGCGGCGCGCAGGGCGGCGCGCAGGGCGCGGGGGCGCTCGACGCCCTCCTCGACCCGCGCGGGGCGCCAAGCGGGGCGCCGCTCGCGCCGCCCGCGGCGTGGCGGGCGCGCCTGCTCGACGCCTGCCTCGCCGCCGCCCTCCTCGCCGATGACGCGCCCGCCGACGACGCGCCCGCCGACGACCTCCCCCCCGACGACCTCCCCCCCGACGACCTCCCCCCGCCGCGCGCCTGGGCGCTGGCGGTGGCGGGGGGGGTGGGGGAGGGAGGGGCGCTCACGCTCAGCCTGTTGAGGGGCGGCGCCCCGCTCGGCGGCGGGGAGCTGCTCGCGGCGGGGGGGGTGGCGCGGGTGTGGGCGCGCGCCACGGGCGGCCTCGCCGCGCTCAGGGCGGGGGGGGCGCCCCTAGCCGCGCCGCCGCGCGCCGCCCCGAGCGGCGGGGCGGAGGGCGGGGGGTGCGTGTGGGCGCGCGCGCCGCGCCTCGCCGCCCTCGCCGCCCTCGCCGCCGACGGCGGCGCGGCGTGGGCGGAGGACGACGAGGGGGGGTGGCGCTGGGGGTGGGCGGGCGCGGCGCGCGAGGCGGGCGGCCCCCCCCTCCCCCCGCCCCCCTGCGAGGTCTCCCTCGACGTCGCGCTCGACGCCCTCCCCGACGGCGCCCACGCCCTCACCCTCACCGCCGTGGACGGCGCCGGGGAGGTGCGCGCCGTCACGCTCACCGCGCGCCTCGACCGCGCGCCGCCCGCCCTCGCCTGGGGCGCGGCGGAGGGCGCCCGCCTCGCGGCGCAGGCCGCCGCGCCGCCCCCGCCCTACGCCGCCCACCTCCACCTCGTGAGCGACGCGCCCGCCGGCGCCGCCGTGGCGCTCGACCTCGCGCTGAGCGAGCCGGCGACCTGCGAGCTGCTCCCCACCCTCACGCTCCCGCCCCCGCTCCTCCCCGCGCGCCTCAGCCCCGCCGCCCCGCGCGGCGCCCTCGCCCTCGCGCCCCTCGGCGCCCCCCCGGCCGCGCGCTGGCGCCTGCAGGGGGCGGCGCCCGCGGGGGGGGGGACGGCGCGCCTCGACGTGCGCTGCCGTGACGCCCTCGGGCACGCCGGGCGCCACCTCCTCGACGTCACCTTTGACCGCACGCCGCCCTCGTGGCGCCTCGCGGCGCTCACGCAGGACGACGAGCGCGCCCTCGACGCGGCGCGCGGCGGGGCGGCGGGCGCCCTGGGCTGGGCGCTCGCCGGCCCCCTCCCGCTCGACGTCGCGCCGGGACCGCGGGGCGCGGAGGGCGAGGCGCTCGTGGAGCGCTGGGCGGGCTGGTGGGCGCCCTGCGCGCCCGCGGCCCCCGAGGCGGGCGGCGCGGGGGACCGCTGCGGCGCGAGCGCCCGCCCCCCGCGCCTCGCCCTGCTCGCCGAGGACGCGGAGTGGGCGCCCGAGGCGCTCGCCGCCCTCGTGACGCTCGACGTGGCGGGGGCGGGCGAGGCGCCGCCGGCGCGCTGGCGCGGGGAGGAGGGGCTCCGCGACGCGCCCGTGGCGGTGAATCTGCTCGACCTCACCCCCGACGACCCCGGCGCCACCCTCGCCCCCCCGCGCGGGGGCGCCGCCGCCGCCCTCACCCTCGACCTCCGCAGCCCCGCGCTCGCCGCCCCGCCCCTGCGCGCCCCCCTCACCCTCCGCCCCCTCCCCCCCGCCCTCGCCGCCCGCTGGCTCACCCCGCCCGCCCTCGCCGGCCGCCTCGCCGCCGGCGACCTCAGCCCCCTCACCGACGCCGAGCTCGGCGCCCTCGAGCTCCACAACCCGCACCCCGAGCCCGTGTGGGCGCTCGTGGAGTCGCCGGGCGACCTCGTGGTGGAGAGCGACCTCGGCGTGTGGGACCGCGGCGTGTCGCTCTCAGCGGCGGCGCAGCAGCGCGCGCGTGCCGGCTGCCTCGCGGCGGCGGGGGGCGGCTGGCGCGACGACCTCATCGCCCTCGACGCCACCGCCGCCACGCTCGACTGGGACGCCGTCGCCTGCGCCCCCCACGCCGTCACCCCCGCCCGCGACCTCACCGCCCGCCCCGCCTTCCCCGCCCCCGCCTGGCGCCTCGTGCCGCCCGGCGCGCGGCTGCGCGTCCCCGCCCCCGCCCCCGCGTGGGCGCTCATCAACATCTACGTCGCCGCCGCCCTGCGGCGCGCCTTTGGGCCCCTGCCCGCCGACTGGGCCCACCTCTACGCCTCCCCCCTCGCGCGCCGCGGCGTGTACTGGCGCGCCGCCGCCGCCTGCCCCTCGTGCCCGCGGGGCCTCATCGATGCGCGCCCCCACGTGGTGGTGGAGCGGGTGGCGGTGCGCGCCGAGGAGGGCGGCGCGGAGGCGCGCTGGGCGCTCACCCGCGCCGCCAACGCCGACGGCGCGCCGGGGGAGGCGGCGGGCGACCGCGTGGCGCAGGAGCCCCTCGTCGACCCGCTGCCGGCGCGCTACGACGCCGAGGAGTAGCGTGCGCGCAGCGCAGCGCAGCGCAGCGCAGCGCAGCGCAGCTCAGCCCCGCGCCGCGCCTTGGCCCTCGCCCTCGCCCGCGCCCGCGCCCTCGCCCTCGCCCTCCCCCTCGCCCTCCCCCTCGCCCTCCCCCTCG
>VGTA01000620.1 GCA_016874875.1 Deltaproteobacteria bacterium
GGTCGCCTTGGCTGATCGCGCTCATAGCGTTTGGTACCTCAGCAGGAGCTCGAGGGGCACCACCGTGAGCGTCCGCTCGTGGGTGGCGTCGAGGTCCACGGGGGGCGCCAGCCCCGCCAGCTCCGCCTCCAGCCAGCGCGCCGCGCAGAGGCACCAGCGGTCGCCCGGCTTGAGCCCCGGGAACCCAAAGGCGGGCACGGGGGTGCTGAGGTCGTTGCCGCGCTCCCGCGAGAACGATAAGAACTCGGCGGTCATGAGGGCGCACACCGTGTGGAGCCCGCGGTCTTGCGGGCCCGTGTGGCAGTAGCCGTCGCGCTCAAAGCCGGTGAGCGGGCTCGTGCAGCACTGCGCGAGGGGCGCGCCGAGGACGTTGCGGTCGCCGCGGGGGCTGCGGGGGCGCGTCATGGCTGCGCCCCCTCGCCCGCGCCGATCCCCTTGAGCGCCCACGCCAGCGCGTCCTCCTCTACGTCGCGGTGCAGCACCGCGCGCACGTGGCGGTCGCCGAACGGCAGCGCCCGCGCCCAGGGCGCGAGGCGGGCGCACAGCTCCGCCGGCGTGCAGCCCACGGGCTCGCAGAGGACGATGTTGGTCTCCACGCGCGCCTCGTCCACGCGCGCGTCGGGGCGGCGGGCGAGGGCGGCGGCGAGGCGGCGGGCGTTGGCGTGGTCGCGGGGCAGCCCCGCGAGGTGGTGGTCGAGGGCGTAGAGCCCCGCCGCCGCCAGCACCCCCACCTGCCGCAGCCCCCCGCCGAGCGCCTTGCGCCAGCGGTGGGCGGCGCGGATAAAGCCCGCCCCCCCGCACAGCACCGACCCCGCCGGCGCGCCGAGCCCCTTGGAGAGGCAGAAGGTGAGGCTGCTCACCTGCGCCCCCCACGCCGCCATCGACACCCCGAGCGCCGCCGCCGCGTTGGGCAGCCGCGCCCCGTCGATGTGCACCGGCACCCCCTTGGCGCGCGCCACCGCCGCGAGCGCGCCGAGCCGCGCGGGACTCAGCACGCGCCCGCCGCCGCGGTTGTGCGTGTTCTCGAGCATCACGAGCGTCACAGGGGGGCGGTGCCCGCTCGCGTCCACGCCGGTGAGGGCGGCGTCGAGGTCCTCGGGGCTAAAGAAGCCCCGGCACTCCTCGGGGTCGCGCGCGCTCAGGACGTTGAACTGCACCCCCGCGAACGCCGCCCCCGCGCCGCCCTCGTAGAGGTAGCTGTGCGCGCCCCACCCCGCCACCACCTCGTCGCCGGGGCGGCAGTGGGCGAGCAGCGCGATCTGGTTGGCCATGGTGCCCGTGGGCACCCACAGCGCCCCCTCGGCGCCCGTGAGCTCGGCGGCGCGGTGCTGGAGCAGGAGGACGGTGGGGTCCTCGCCAAAGACGTCGTCCCCCACCTCGGCGGCGGCGAGGGCGGCGCGCATGCCGGCGGTGGGGCGCGTGAGGGTGTCGGAGCGGAGGTCGAGCGGTGCGGGCATCGCGGGGGGTGTCTCCTTTGCTTGTTCTTTGGATTGAGTGGCTCTAGGTTGACGTCTGAGTGTGCAGTGATAACAAGGAGACAGCAAGCATGAGCAGCGGCGAGAGCATCGGCGAGAGCGCCCCCCCCCCCGACCGACTCCACGTCGGTCACATCCGCGCCACCGCGAGCGGCGCGACGCACAGCGACGCGGGCGCCGACCTCGGCGCGCCCGTCACCCTCAGCGCCCGCAGCGCCCTCCGCCACATCATGGCGCTCGGCTCGAGCGGCTCGGGCAAGACGGTGCTCTCCAAGGTGCTCGTGGAGGAGCTCACGCGCCTGGGGCTGCCCGCCATCTGCGTGGACCCCCAGGGCGACCTGTGCAGCCTCGCCCTCGCCGCCGCCGACGGCGACGAGGAGGCGCTCGCCGCGCGCGGCGTGAGCCCGGCGCTCGCGCGCGCCTTCCGCGAGCGCGTGGACGTGGTGGTCTTTAGCCCCGCCTCCCGCCGCGGCGTCCCCCTCTGCGCCGACCCCTTCCACGGCGACCCCAGCGCCCTCGAGGGCCAGGACCGCCTCCACGCCATCAGCGCCGTGGCGTCGATGGTGGTGTCGCTGCTCGGCTTTGACCTCGGCGGCGACGACGGCGAGGGGCTGGTGGCGGCGTTCGACTCCACCCTCGGCGCCTGGGCGGAGGCGGGGCGCTACCCGCGCAGCCTCGACGCCTTCGCCGCCGCCATCGGCGCCCTCAGCCCCGAGGAGGCCACCGCGCTCGAGCGCTTCGTGGACGCGCGCAAGCTCACCGCCGCCCTCCGCAAGCTCGCCCGCCTCGACGTGGGCGCCCGCCGCCTGATGTTCCACGAGGGGCTGCCCCTCAACATCGACCTGCTCTTGGGGCGCGGCGACGACGCGGCGGCGGTGGAGGGCAAGACGCGCCTGTCGATCGTGTACCTCAACACCCTCCACAGCGCCGAGGACAAGGAGTTCTTCATCGCCGCCCTCGCCGACCAGCTCTACACGTGGATGCTCAAGCACCCGAGCAAGGAGCCGCAGGCGCTGTTCTACATCGACGAGGTGGCGCCCTTCATCCCCCCTGTCCGCAAGCCCGCCTGCAAGGACTCGCTGTCGCTCATCTTTAAGCAGGCGCGCAAGTACGGCGTGTGCTGCCTGATGGCGACGCAGAACCCCGGCGACGTGGACTACAAGGCGATGGCGCAGTTCGGCACCTGGGCGCTCGGGCGCCTCACCACGCGCCAGGACCTCAAGAAGATCCAGCCCACGCTCAAATCCCTCGACCCCACCCGCGCCGACGCGCTCATGGAGTCGCTGCCGAGCCTGCAGGCGGGGGAGTTCGCGCTCATCTCCCCCGACAACTTTGAGCACACCGTGGACATCAAGACCCGCTGGCTCTACACCCGCCACGAGACCCTCGACGAGCGGCGCGTGGAGCAGCTCTGCGACGAGCGGTGGCGCGCGCGCTTTGAGGCGCTCGAGGCCCGCCTCAAGCCCACAGGCGCCCCCCCCCCCCCCCCCCCCCCCCCCCCCCCCCCCCCCCCCCCCCCCCCCCCCCCCCCCCCCCCCCCCCCCCCCCCCCC
>VGTA01000621.1 GCA_016874875.1 Deltaproteobacteria bacterium
CCCCCCCGACCGCGGCGCGCCTCACCCCCCCTGATGACCCGACCGCGCTCCCCGAGGGCGTCCTGCGGGCGCTCGTCAACGGCGCCACCGACTCCGTGCAGGTGGCGAACGCCGCGGGGCGCTTCGTCTACGTCAACGACGAGGCGACGCGGCGCACGGGAATCAGCCGCGAGCGCTTCCTCACGCTCCACGTCTCGGCGCTCGAGCCGCTCTTTGATGACCCGGGCTCTTGGGAGGCGCACGTGGCCGAGGTCCAGGCGCGCGGCGGCCTCACCCTGCAGAGCCGCAACCGCCGCCTGAGCGGCGATCTGTTCCCGGTGGAGGTGGCGGTCAAGTGGGTGGAGACGGTGGAGGGGGGCTACATCGTGGCGATCTCGCGAGACATCTCGGCGCGCGAGGAGGTGGCGCGCGCCCGCGCCGAGACCGACGCCCTCGAGCGCGCCAAGGGGGAGCTCGAGCGCGCCAACCGGGAGCTCGAGCGCGCCTCGCAGGCCAAGGACGACTTCCTCGCCTCCATGTCCCACGAGCTACGCACCCCGCTCAACTCCATCCTCGGGCTCAGCGAGGCGCTCCTCGAGTCGATCTACGGCGAGCTCAACCCTGAGCAGACGCAGAGCGTGCGCCACATCACGCGCAGCGGCGAGCACCTGCTCAACCTCATCTCCGACATCCTCGACATCTCCAAGATTCGCGCCGGCGGCCTCAAGCTCCACGCCGTGGACGTGGACGTGGAGGCGGTGTGCTCGGAGGTGGTGCAGCAGTTCAAGCCCGAGATGCGCCGCAAGCAGCTCTCGTTCTCGCTCTCCATCGAGGGGAGCGTCTACTTGCTGCGCGCCGACGAGCGCTGGTTTAAGCAGATGCTCATGAATCTGCTGAGCAACGCCGTCAAGTTCACGCCCACGGGCAAGCGCGTGGGCCTCAAGGTCCACGGCGACGTGGCGCGGCGCGCGCTGCGGGTGACGGTGTGGGACGAGGGCATCGGCATCAAGCAGCAGGACCTCTCTAGGCTGTTTCAGTCCTTTGTGCAGCTCGACACGTCGCTCGCGCGCGTTTATCAGGGCACGGGCCTGGGGCTGTCGATCGTGGCGTCGGTGATGGAGCTGCACGGGGGCAAGGCGAGCGTGGAGAGCGTCTTTGGGGTGGGAAGTCGGTTCCACCTCGATTTCCCCTGGCAGCCCGCGGATTCTGTGCCGCTGCCGACGGATTTCACCCCCGTCTCGGCGGAGCTGATTCGGGCGCTGGTGGTGGAGGACTCCGAGGTGGACGCGGCGCGCCTCACCCGCTTCCTCACGGAGCTGGGCACGGAGGTCTACGTGGACCCCACGGGCGCCATCGCGCTCAGCGAGGCGGCGCGGGTGGCGCCCAACGTCATCCTGCTCGACCTCCACCTCCCGGAGCGCTCGGGGGCGGAGCTGATTCGGCAGCTCCGCGCCCACCCCAGCACCGCCCTCCTGCCCATCGTGGTCTGCTCGGTGCTGTCGCCGAGCGAGGCGCAGATCCCAGCGGAGCTGGTGGACGCTTATCTCGTCAAGCCCATCGGGCGGCGCGAGCTGCGGCGCGCCATCCGGCGCATCCTCGGCGCCGGCGACCCGCGCCTCGGCGAGCGTGCCTCCCTCGACGAGCCGCTAGAAGATTCGCGCGGGGAGGGTTGGCACGACGAGGCGTCGCGCAGGGAGGATCCGCTTAGCGAGCCTCACGAGGAGGCGCGCGTGCAGGATCCGGGCGAGGCCCGCGGCGAGGCCCGCGGCGAGGCGCCTGAGGAGCGGGCGGACGCGCCGGCGGGGGCCGGCGAGGAGGCGAGCGCGCCGCGCCGCGCCCTCGTGGTGAGCGCCCACGAGGCCGACCCGCAGGCGCCGCCGGCGCTCCTAGTGGTGGACGACAACCTGTCCAACATCCAGCTAGTGCAGGACTACCTCAGCCGCAAGGGCTACCGCCTCCTCACCGCCGAGGACGGCTACCAGGCGGTGCAGGTGGCGCGGGCGCTCCACCCGCGCCTGATTCTGATGGACGTGCAGATGCCCCACATGGACGGCATCGAGGCGACGCGCCACCTGAAGGCGGACCCGACGACCCGCGAGATTCCCGTGTTCGCGCTCACAGCCCTCGCCATGCCGGGGGACCGCGAGCGGTGCCTAGAGGCGGGCATGGAGCAGTACTTCACCAAGCCCGTGAGCCTGCGCGCCCTCAGCAAGAGCATCGCCGAGCGCCTCGGCCTCAACATCAACAGCTGAGGGCGAGGGCGAGGGCGAGGGCGAGGGCGAGGGCGAGGGCGGGGCGGAGGGCGGGGCGGCTCAGGGCGCGGCGGGGGAGCAGAACATGAGCGCGGAGCCGCTGAACGCGACGCTCAGGCAGCGCGGCAGCGCCGGCGGGCAGTCGGTGTCCGAGGCGCACACGCCGCTGCAGAGGCCCGCGGCGGGGTCATCTTGCACGATGCACAGGGCGCTGGCGCACTCGAGCTCCCCCTCTTCTGGCGCGCAGGGCTCCCCCGCCGGGGTGGCGCCGCGCGCGCCCGGGACGCAGCAGGGGGTGGGCAGGTCGCGCGGACCCACGTCTTGGCAGCGGCGCCCGTCGGGGCAGTCGTCGTTGGCGAAGCAGGTGACGGCGGCGGGGTCGTTGAGGGCGGCGCAGTCGGTGACCTCGGCGGGCGCGCTCGCGCCGGCGGCGGCGCCGGCGGCGGTCCCGGCGGTGGCGCCTGCCTCGGGCGGGGAGGGGAGGGGGGGATTGGAGTCATCGGCTGTGGAGGGGCCGCAGGCGCTCAGCGGGAGCAGCGCCGTGAGCGCGAGCAGCGCCGTGAGCGGGAGGGCGCGCGGGACGTGTGGGGTCATAGAGGGCTCCTGAGGGCGATTTTTTGAGGGAGACACGATAGCACATTTCGAGTAAGAGTCTGCCCCATCTCGTCTCATCTCATCTCCTCTGAGGGGCTCGTCCCTAGAAGGTGTGTCTCTGTGACTAAGCTCTCTTCTCTCCTGTGTCTGTGCGTGGCGCTCTCGCTCTCCACGAGCGCGCTCGCGCAGGAGCCCGTT
>VGTA01000622.1 GCA_016874875.1 Deltaproteobacteria bacterium
CGGGCGGCGGCGCGGGCGGCGGCGCGGGCGGCGGCGCGGGCGGCGGCGCGGGCGGCGGCGTGGGGGCGTGGGGGCATGGGGGCGCTCGTGGGGAGGGTGGGGGGGAGAGGGGAGGGCGCGACTCCCCCAACACGCGCCGCCGCGGCGCTCGCCGCGCGCGCCGCCCCCTCACGCAGGCAGCAGCGGCCGCAGCCCCACCCCGTAGCGCGACTCCGGGTCCTGCCCGGGGCGGCACGACAGGCGGCACGACGCCGCGAAGTCATACCAAGCCCCCCCCCGCACCACCTTGGCGCTCAGGTGGGGCGAGAAGCTCACGGGGTCATAGGTGAGCTCTGAGGCGCGCCCCCGGTAGGCGTCGCGGCGCCACTCGTCGTGCGTCCACTCCCACACCTGCCCGCAGAGGTCCACCAGCCCCCACGCGTTGGGGAGCTTGAGCCCCACCGGGCGCGTCTCGCCGCCGGAGTTCTGGCTGTGCCACCCCACGGCGTCGAGGTCGCCCCCGCAGGCGTACACAAAGCCCTCCCCCTTGAGCCCCCCGCGCGCCGCGTGCTCCCACTCCGCCTCCGTGGGCAGGCGGTAGCCGGTCGCCCGCGCGTCCCACACCACGCGCGCGCGCCCCCCCGCCCCCGCCCCCTCTAGCGCGTAGGCGAGGGTCAGCCCCGCGCGCGCGCTCAGCGCGTTGCAGTACGCCACCGCCTCGAGCCACGACACCCCCTCCACGGGGCGGTCTGGCCCCATGAACTGGCTCGGGCGCGACGGCATCAGCGCCGCCCACTGCGCCTGCGTCACGGGCCCCTCCGACAGCCAAAAGCCCCGCGTGAGTTTTATTTTGTGGCGCGGGCGCTCCTCGGCCCCCCCCTCGCCGTCCGCGGCGCCGAGCCACGAGAGGCCAGGCGGGCAGAAGCGCAGGCGCAGCGCCGCGGCCCCCAGGTCCTCCTCGCGCGCCTCCCCGGCGCTCGGCGGGGGGGCGGGAGGCGGGGAGGCGCTCACGCGGAAGGGGCGGTCCTCCTCGGCCTTGAGGCGCGCCCGCGCCGCGCGCGCGCGCTGCGCCTCGGCGAGGTACTCGTCGAGCTCGTGCAGGCGCGCCGCCTCCGCCGCCTCCTCCTCCTCGCGCGCCGCGCGCAGGGCGCGCGACTCCTCCGCGCGCCGCGCCGCCGCCTCGCGCTCGCGGCGCTCCACGAGGGCGCGCGCCGCCTCCTCGAGCTGCCCGTCGCGCGCCTCGGCGATCGCCCGCGCCACGCGCGCCTGCTCGCCCGCCAGCTCGGCGGCGAGGGCGGCGCGCAGGGCCTCCTGCGCGGCGAGGGCGGACGCCGCCTCCTCTAGAGCGCGCGCGAGGGCGGCGCGCTCCGCCTCCGCCTCCGTGAGCAGCCGCGAGGCGCGCTCGCGGTCGGCGTCCGCCGCCCGCGCCGCCGCCCGCGACTCCTCCCAGCGCCCCACGGCGTCCCGCTCCTCGCGCGCGAGGCGCTCCGCGACGGCGCGCAGGCGGGCGTCCTCCTCGGTCAGCCCCGCCTCCCGCGCCGCCAGCCGCGCCTCCTGCGCCCGCGCCGCGTCGTCCCGCCAGTCGAGCTCCGCGGCGCGCCGACTCAGGGACTCCTCTTGGGCGGCGAGGCGGGCGTGGGCGGCGCTGAGGGCCTCGCGCAGCTCGCGGGTCTCGGCGCGGAGGGCGGCGAGCGCGTGAGCGTCGGCGAGCGGGTGGGCGTGGGCGTCGGCGTCAGCGTGGGCGTCGGCGTCGGCGTCGGCGCGCGCAGCCTCCGCGCCCGCCGGCGGGGGGAGCGCGCGCGGCGGGGGCGCGCGGAGGGCGGCGCGCGCCGCCGCCTCGCGCAGCGCGCGCGCGCGTCCCACCGCCGCCGCCACCTCCTCGAGGGCGCCCCAGGGCGCGAGGGCGCTGGCGTCCTCGCCGTCGCGCGCCGCCGCGTGCCAGGCGAACTCGTTGGCGAGCACCCTCTCCACGAGCTCCGAGAGCCCGAGGCGCTCTAGCTGCCCGTCGCCCTCCACCTGGTACAGGTAGCGGCGGGCGCTCAGGCGCAGGTCGCGGGCGAGCTCGCGCGCGCCGCTGCGGCGCTCGGGGTCGGGGAGCATGGCGCCGCCCACCGCGAGGCGGAGCGGCGCGGGGGCGTCGGGCCACCCCTGCGCCTGCGGCGCCACGGACACGAGCAGACTCGCCCCGAGGGCGTAGACGTCGGCGGCGGAGGTGATCTCGCGGGCCTCCATCCACTCCGGCGCGAGGAGCATGGGGCGCGCGGCGAGCGCCTGGTAGGCGCCCTGGCCCTTGCGCTGGATGTCCTCCCCCTCCACCTCGTCCACCCACTGCGGGCTGATCAGGCGCGGGCCGCTCGGGCTCAAGATCACGTGCGAGGGCTGAATCTTGCGGTGGATGATGCCCTGCGCGTGGAGCGCGGCGAGGCCCTCGGCGACGCGGGCGAAGGTGTCGCGCGCCTGGCTGAGGTTGAGGGGGGCGCGGCGAGTCAGCTCTGCCACGCTCTGCCCCTCCACCCACTCGAGGGCGGCGTACCAGCACTCCAGGCGCGGCTCGTCGCCCCACGCGAGCGGCGCCTGCACCACGCAGGGGCTGGCGGCGGCGAGGGCGCGGAGTCGCAGCTCCGCGTCAAAGCGCCACGAGAGCGCGCTGTCGCTCAGGCGCTCGGGCCAGGCGAGCTTCACCACCACGCGCGCCCCCTCCCGCGCCCCTGGCGCCGGGCGCGCGCGGGCGGCCCAGGTCTCTACGCCGTTGATCTTGTTGATGAGCGACTCGAGCGCCCAGCGCTCCGCGCCCACCTCGTCGCCCGACTGCGGCGCGCGCCCCTCGCCGCCCCCCTGCGCCTCGCGCTCGAGCGGCGAGGGCCCGAAGAGGTTGCCGCCGAGCGGACTCGGCGGGAGGGGCGGGCGCGGGGGCGGCGCGGGGGCGCCGGCGGACGTCGGCAGCCCGTCGTAGGGGGCCACGTAGGGGGCGCTCAGCGGCGCCACGCGCGGCAGGCCGCTCAGGTCAGCGGTGCGGGGGGGGAGGTCGAGGGGAGGGAGG
>VGTA01000623.1 GCA_016874875.1 Deltaproteobacteria bacterium
TGGCGCCGCCGGGGGTGGCGCCGCCGGGGGTGGCGCCGCCGGGGGTGGCGCCGCCGGGGGTGGCGCCGCCGGGGGTGGCGCCGCCGGGGGTGGCGCCGCCGGGGGTGGCGCCGCCGGGGGTGGCGCCCGCCGTGCTGCTGGGCTTCTTGTCGTCGTCATCACAGCCGATCGCGCCGGCAGAGATGAGCGCCGCGAGAGAGAGAATCGCTGAGAGCTGCTTCATAGGGAGTGTGTCACTCAGTCAAGGGTGAAGAAGGGTGAAGGGTGAAGGGTGAAGGGTGAAGGGTGAAGGAATCGATCAAGCGTCGCGAGAGAGAGAATCGCTGAGAGCTGCTTCATAGGGAGTGTGTCACTCAGTCAAGGGTGAAGAAGGGTGAAGGGTGAAGGGTGAAGGGTGAAGGAATCGATCAAGCGGCGCGCCAGCGCGCCTCAGTACCAGCGCGCCACCAGCGCCTCGATCTCCGCGGTCACCGCCGCGAGATTCGCCTCCGCGGTGGCGGGGTTGAGCAGGGCGGCGCTCAGCACCTCCACGGCGTCAAAGCCCATAAAGCCAAAGCTGATCTTCATGAGCTGCGTCAGCGTGTCCCACTGCCCCTGCTGCGTGCTGGCCACCTGCGCGTCATAGCGCCCGCCGGACGTGTAGAGCACGAGCGCCTTGCGCCCCGCCATCGACGCCCCCGCGTACGAGAACGTCTCGTCCTTGAACATGACCGCGTCGAGCCACTGCTTCACGGGCCCCGGGGCGCCAAAGTTGTGCATGGGGTGTGCGAGCACCACCACGTCGGCGGACTTGAGCTGCGCGATGAGCGCGTCGTTGGCCGCCAGCGCCGCCGACTCCTCGGCGCTGAGGGGCTGCCCTTGGTAGTTGCGCTTGTAGTAGGCGCCCATGCTCGCCGGGGTAAAGGCGGGGGCGGGGGTGGCGACCAGGTCGAGCACATCCACCTCCCCGCCGCGCTGGGCGAGGGCGGCGCGGAGGGCGCTGAGGAGCTTGAGGGTGTTGGAGTAGGGGCCGGAGGGCAGGTACTGGACGATGAGCGTCTTGGGGGCCATGGGGTTGCGTTGACCTCTGAGGGAGGAGGGGGGCTGGGGGCGCGGGAGGCGCGGGGACTCTAGGTGGCTTACTTGCCGTACTTCACATAGGCCTGGAGGCAGAGCATCCACCAGTCGGCGCTCTCCGTGTAGAGCGAGGGCTCCTCGTCGGTGAACGACAGGATGGTCTTGGCCTAGTGGCGGATCATGTCGGCGGGCGTGAAGGCGAAGCCGTAGCGGTTGGCGACCGCCACGAGCTCGGAGACGTTCTTGGCCTGCATGTTCTCGTTGCGCATCGCCTCGTTGGTGCCGGTCTCGACGAGGAAGGCGGCGATCTGGGCGGTGGGGTTGGAGCTGCTCATGGGGGGATGTCCTTTGCTGACCTGTGGAGGCGTGCCCTGGGGGGGGTGGGAGAATGACGCACGGTTGAAATCAAAAGTCCTACCCCCACCTAGAGACGTCAGGGGGCGCGCGGGCGAGCGGCGACGTCAAGGTGTCGCCCCGCGACACCCTAGACAAGTTTATTGTCTTCACATCCCCGTGAGCGAGATTCACGGGGCGGGCGCGTCACGGTGAGCGCGCTTCACAGTGAGCGCGCTTCAGGGCGGCGCTCCCCGCCCCCTCAGCGCACCTGCGGCCCCGCCCACAGCGCGCGCGCCTCGCCGAGCAGCAGGTCGCGCATCCACGCCACCCCCGGGTCGGCGGCCTTGGCGCGGTGCCACACGAGCGAGATCCGCACGGCGCCGTTGAGCGAGGGGGGGAGCTCCACGGCGGCGAGCTGGTCGCTGAGGGCGAGCAGCGGCGCCACGAGGGTGCGCGGCGCGGCGTAGGCGCAGCGGGCGGTGGGGAGGAGGTGGACGAGCGAGGAGAAGCTGTCGGTCTCGATCAGCACGTCGCGGGCGACCGAGAGCGCGTCGAGGCGCTGGTCGATGAGCGAGGGGCCCGAGTTGGGGCACATCACCACCGCGTGCCGCAGCGCGAGGTACTCCTCCTCGGTGAGCGCCCCGCGCTCAAGTGCCCCCGGCGCCCGCGCCCGCAGGTGCTCGTGGTGCGCCACCACCACAAAATCAAACACCAGCAGCTCCTCGTTCTCGAGCTCAGCGGGCAGCGCGCTGCGGGGGCCCACGTAGAAATCATGCCCCCCCGCCAGCGCCAGGGGCAGCGGGTCGGCGCAGCCGCTCACCTGCCGGAGCCGGAGGGGCGCGCCGAGGGCGGCGAGGCGGCGCAGGACCGCCGGGTAGAGGTGGAAGTGGAAGGCGTCGAGGGAGATGAGGCTGAAGCGGCGGGTGGAGCGCGCGGGGTCAAAGGCGCGCTCGGCGTTGAGGAGCCGCTCGAGCCCGGCGAGGTGCGCGCGCAGGGGCCCGCGCAGCGCCTCCGCGAACGGCGTGAGCTGCGCCCCCTGCGCCCCGCGCACGACGAGCGGGTCGCTGAGGTGGTCGCGCAGCTGGCGCAGGCTGTGCGAGACGGAGGAGCGGGTGACCAGCAGGCGCTCGGCGGTGAGGTTGAGGTCGAGGGAGTGGAGCAGGACGTCGAGCGTCCTGAGCAGGTTGAGGTTGAGCTGGTCGAGTTTGACGGGGGGCATCGAGCGGCCCTCCTCGCGGGAGTGTAGAGATGAGAATTATCATCGCTGGTAGTTGGCGCTGATCGCGGGGGAGATGCTTTTGATAGGGGCGTCACGCCCGGTCAATCCAAAAATCGTCACTATGCCGTGAGGATGATTCACGACGATCTAAGGACTCACGCCACTTGTATTTTTGTGCTCACGGCGCGCGCGCGCTCATAAATCCTCCTCCATCGGTGTCTCCCCTCTCGTCCCCCCTCTCGCCCCCCTCTCGCCCTAGAGTTGAGCGCCTACATGACCCCCCCCCCTGCCTCGCCCCGCTCCAAGCACGGCCCTGACGTGACCCCCGCGACCCTCAAGCGGACGCTGACGACGCTCCTCTCGCAAAACCACAAGCTGCGCCAGCGCGGCCTGCGCGCCCTGC
>VGTA01000624.1 GCA_016874875.1 Deltaproteobacteria bacterium
CTCATCGCGGGCTCCGGGGGGCGGGGGGGGAAGGGGCGGTCAGGGGCGCTCAGAGGGCGTGAGGCGCTGGCGGAGGAGCTCAAACGCCACCACGGACGCGGCGACGGCGGCGTTGAGGGACTCCACCCCCTCGGCCATGGGCACGCTCACCCACTCTGAGATGAGCGCCGCCACCTCCGGGCTCACGCCCTCCGTCTCATTGCCGAGCACCCACACCTCCCCCCCGGCGCGGCGGGGGCCGTAGAGGCTCACGGCGTCCTGGGCGCGCAGGCCCACGAGGCGGTAGCCCGCCGCCACTAGCGCGTGCGCCGCCGCGGGGGCGTCCTCGCAGGTCCACAGGGGCGCGCGCAGCGCCACGCCGGCGGAGGCCTTGATGGCTAGGGGGTTGAGGGGCGCGCAGCCGCGCCGCGGGAGCACCACCCCGCGCGCCCCCGCCGCGCAGAGGCCGCGCAGGGCGAGTCCGAGGTTGGCGGGGGTCTGCACGCCGTCGATGAGGAAGATGGGTGGTGCTGCCGGGCGCGCCCGCTCCGCCGCGCCCCCGCCGGCGGCCTGCAGCGCCGCGAGCGCCTCGTCGAGAGGGCGCAGGTGCGGCGCCTGCACGTCGAGGGCGACCCCCTGGTCCTGCTTGCCGTGCTTGGAGATGCGCGAGAGCTCAAGGGCGCTCATGCGCTCCACGGGCACGCCCAGCGCCTGCGCGGCGCGCGTGATCTCGCCGATCAGCTCGCCCTCCACGCGGTAGGCCAAGAACAGGCGCTGCGGCGTGACGCTGGGGTCGGTGAGCGCCTCGTAGACGGGCTTGCGCCCAAAGAGCGTGACGCGCCCGCCGCGCGTGAAGGGGTTGGCGCTGGCAGGCGCGCGCGGCGCCTCGTCGCGGGCGGGGCGGTCGTCGCGCGCGGGGCGGTCGTCGCGCGCGGGGCGGTCGTCGCGCGCGGGGGCCTCGGTGGCCCACGGGTCGCGCCGCGGCGCGGGGCGAGGGCGGGCGGGGTGGGGGGCGGGGCGGGGGGGCGTGCTCATGGGGGGCTCAGCGGTCCGCCTGCGGTCAGGCGCTGGGGGGCGCGAGGGCGCGGGCGAGGCGCTCCCCGAGGCGCGCGGCGTCGGTGCCCCAGGTGAGGAGGGGCCCCTCGCGCCACGCGAGCAGCTCCCCCACCGCGCGCTCGGGGTAATAGCCCAAGCGCAGCTCAAAGCCAAGCGCCGCGAGCGCCTCGGGGAGCGCGGCGGGCGCCTCGCGCGCCACGAGCGCCGCCGCGCGCGCCGCCCACGCGCCCTCCGCCGCCTCCTCCGCCGCCTCCTCCGCCGCCGCGCCCGCCGGGGGACGCCACGCGCTCGCGCGTGAGGCGAGCAGGCGCGAGAGGGGGTGGTCGGGGGCGCGGGGCGCGGCGGCGAGGAGCGCCTCGCGCGCGGCGCGCAGCAGGTGGGGGTCGCCGCCGCCGGCGCGCGCGGCGCGCCACAGGGCGAGGGGGAGCTCGCCGCCCGCCGCGCCCGCCCCCCCCGCGAGCAGGGCGCGCCTGAGCGCGTCGCCGAGGTGCCAGCCCCACCAGGCCCCCTGCGCCGCGCGGAGCCACTCCACGGGCGCGCAGAGGGCGTGGCGCGAGGGGGGCGCGAACGGCAGGTCGCGGCGGCGGGGGGCGGCGAGGACGGGGCTCCAGTCGAGGGCGGCGAGGCGGGCGGCGGCGGCGGGGGCGCCCCCAAAGCAGAAGCCGAGGCGGGCGGGCGCCTCGGGGAGGTACCGCGCCTCGCGCCCGCGCTCGTCGAGCAGCGCCCCCCCCGCCCCGCGCAGGAGCGCGTGCCCCGCCGCCACGTCAAAATCGCGCGGCCCCGCCAGCGACACGGCGGCCTCGCCCTCGCCGGCGGCGGCGAGGGCGAGGCGGTAGGCCACCCCCGGCGCCACGCGCAGGCGCGGCCCCCCCAGGGCGGCGGCGTAGGCCTCGGCGAGCTCGTCGCCCTGGTTCGACACAAAGACCACCGCGTCCCCCCAGCCCGCCCGCCACCCCCCCCCCCCCCCCCCCCCGCCCGCCGTCGCCGCCGGGCGCCCGTTGCGGCGCAGGGGGCCGCAGCCCTCCGCCCACGCAAAGAGGTCCCCCTCGTCGTCGCGCCCGGCGTAGGCGAAAATGACCCCGAGGGCGGGGCGGCCCTCCACCACCAGCGCGATCGACACGGCGGCGCCGCGCTCCCCCCTCAGGAAGGCGGAGGTGCCGTCGTTAGGGTCTATGAGCCAAAAGGGCGCGCCGGGGGCGGGGGCGCGGTTGAGGTGGGGCTCCTCCTCGGCGCGGAGGCCCCAGGCGGGGTCCACCGCCGAGAGGCGGGCGCGCAGGAGGCGCTCGGCGAGGAGGTCGGCGGCGCAGTGCTCCTCGCCGCGCGCGTCGGTGTGGCGCTCAGCGCCCTCGCCGCTGTGGAGGCGCGCGAGGAGGAGCGCCCCCGCCTCGCGCGCCGCCCCCTCCGCCGCCCGCAGCGCCGCCGAGAGGTCGAGGGTCACTCGCCCCCCTCGGTCGCCTTGAGGCCCGCGCGCGCCTGCCAGGCGCCGTAGCCCTCGCGCTCGAGCGCCTCGAGCGGCACAAAGCGCAGGGCGGCGGAGTTCATGCAGAAGCGCCGCCCGGTGGTGGCGGCGGGGCCGTCGTCAAACACGTGCCCGAGGTGCGCGCCGCTCGCCGCCGCCCGCACCTCCACGCGCGTCTCGCCGAGGCTCCTGTCCTCCACCTCCACCACCTGCGCGGGGCTGAGGGCGCGGTCGAAGGAGGGCCAGCCCGTCCCGGAGTCGAACTTATGAGCAGAGCTGAAGAGGGGCTCGCCGGAGATCACGTCCACGTAGAGACCGGGGGCGCGCTGGTCCCACAGGGCGCCGGTGAAGGGGCGCTCTGTGCCCGCGCGCTGCGTGACGCTGAACTCGATGGGCGTGAGCAGGCGCCGGAGCGCCTCCTCGCGCGCGGCGGGGGGGAGGGCGAGGGTGGCCTTGAGCGCGTCGGCGCGGGCGCGCTCCGCGGCGAGGGCGGCGGGGGTGGCGGGGGCGGCGGGGGGG